>JAQGNR010000169.1 GCA_028291765.1 Herbaspirillum sp. | reverse complement strand
GGCGCGATATTTTTCTGGCGCACAGCCGGAATTGTCTGGAAGAACGCAAACATGGCGTTGGCGTCGGTGCGTGTGATCCTGGTGAAATTAGGGAACGGAAAGGCCGGATACAACAGGCTGCCATCCTTCGATTTTCCATCGTGCAGCGCGCGCCAGAAATCGTTGCTGTCCCATGCGCCGATACCGGTTTCAGGATCGGCGGTCAGATTCGGCGAATACACCGTACCGAACGGCGTCGGCACCGGACGGCCGCCGGCGTAAGGCGTGCCGCCGCGAATGGTGTGGCAGGCCATGCAATTGCCGGCGCGGCTCAGATAGGCGCCACGCTCGATTTGCGCTTTGGCGTCGGTCACCGCGGCCGACGGCTGATCCAGATCCGGATTGCGGTTGGCCAGCACCAGCCAGATCAGGCCGGCGGCGATCACCGTGCCGGCCACGGCAGCAACACTTTTGAGAAGGAAATGTTTCGAAGGTTTCGACTGTTTCATTTGACGACTACTTTCGACGCGCTGCCGCAAGCCAGCGGTAATTTTTGCGCGGCCGCGGCCGCCGGTTGCGCGCCGGCCGGCACCGGCTGCGCGGCCAGCCAGGAAGCCACGGCGCTGATATCGGCAACGCTCAGTTTCTGTACTACCTGCGCCATGCAGTCGGGTTGGGCGGAATGACGCGAGCCGTTTCTCCACGCGCCCAGCTGCGACAGCAGATAGTCGCGCGGCAAACCGATCAAGCCGGGAATGGTCGGCGCCACGCCGCTCAGCGCGCTGCCATGACAGGCGATGCAGGCCGGCGCCCGATCGCCTTTGGTCGTCAATTGCTGCCCACGCGCCAGTTGTTCGGCGTTGGCGCCGGTAGTTTGCGGCGGCGGATAAGGCGGATGCTGATCCGAGAAAAACTGCGCCAGTTCACGCAAATAATCGTCCGACATATTTTCAATCAGCGTCGCCATAATCGGATATTTGCGATGGCCGTCGCGGAAATTGATGAGCTGGTTATACAGATAGCCGGCCGGTTTGCCGGCAATGCGCGGGTAGTAACCGTCGCTGCCGGCACGGCCCTGCTTGCCGTGGCAAACGATGCAGGCCGCGGCGCGCTGTTCGATGGTGTCGGGGATTTTGGCGTTGCCACTGCCGGCCGTGGCTTGCGCATGGGCAATAGCGGAAAAACAGCAAAAGCCCGCCAGCGCAACTGCGGCTCGCCGCGACATAGTCGAAAATGACTTCATTACCCATCTTTTTATTGTCATAACAACACCAAAAGTGACGCAACGCGTAGTTTGCGCCTTTTTCCATCGGCGCAATAGGGACCAGGGACGAATCGCCGGCGTCAATTCAGTTTTCCCGACTTTCCCCCCGTCGTTCCCCCGTCTTTCCCCGATCTTTCCCCCGCTCTTTCCCCAAATATTACGCGAACAGAATTGACGTTAAATGGAGACATACCTTATTCGTATTATTGTTACTATGGCGCTTCATATAAGTACTCAATAGGGGACCGATATGTTCGGATTTACCGCGCTGGAACTGGCCCGGATGCAATTCGGCTTCACGATTACCTTCCATATCATTTTTCCCGCAATCACCATCGGGCTGGCCAGTTTCCTGGTCGTGCTGGAAGGATGCTGGCTCTACACCAAACGCGAGATGTATCGCGATCTATATCATTTCTGGCTGAAAATTTTTGCCGTCAATTTCGGTATGGGCGTGGTCTCCGGCGTGGTGATGGCCTATGAGTTCGGCACCAACTGGAGTTTCTTTTCGGAGTTCGCCGGCAGTGTCACCGGCCCGTTGCTGGCCTACGAAGTGTTGACCGCTTTTTTCCTGGAGGCGGGCTTTCTCGGCGTGATGTTATTCGGCTGGAGCCGGGTCGGACCGGCCCTGCATTTTTTTTCCACGATCATGGTGGCCGGCGGCACTCTGATCTCGGCCACCTGGATTGTGGCCTCCAATAGCTGGATGCAAACGCCGCAAGGTTATGACCTCGTCAATGGACGCGTGGTCCCGGTCGACTGGCTGCAAGTCATCTTCAATCCCTCTTTTCCGTATCGCTGGCTGCACATGACTGTGGCAACCTTTCTGGCCACGGCCTTATTCGTCGGCGCGGCGGCGGCCTGGCATCTGCTGCGCGATAAAAATAATAGCGGCAAAGATAACAAAGCCGTTCGCAAAATGCTGTCGATGGCGATGTGGATGGTGTTGATCGTGGCCCCGATCCAGGCGGTCATCGGCGACGCCCACGGCTTGAATACGCTCAAGTATCAACCCGCCAAAATCGCTGCGCTGGAAGGCCATTGGGAAAACGTGCCCGGTCAGGAAGGTACGCCGATGCTGCTGTTCGGCCTGCCCGACATGGCGCAGGAAAAGACCCTCTATGCGATCTCGGTACCCCGTTTGGGCGGCGTGATCCTGACCCATGAGTGGAATGGAAAAATCCAGGGACTGAAAGAATTCGCGCCGGAAGACAGACCGAATTCGACCATCATATTCTGGACCTTCCGTGTCATGGTCGGCATCGGTTTGCTGATGATTGCATTGGGATTGTGGAGCCTGTGGCTGCGCCGCCGCGACGCGATTTATAACGCGCCGCTGTTTTTGCTGGCCGCGCTCTGCATGGGGCCGCTCGGATTAGTCGCGCTCATTGCCGGCTGGCTTACCACCGAAATCGGCCGCCAGCCCTGGGTTGTGTATGGCTTGATGCGCACCAAGGATGCCGTATCGCCCCATACCGCCGGTCCGCTGGCGCTCACGCTGTGCTTGTTCATCGTCGTGTATTTTTCTGTATTCGGCGTCGGCATCGGCTATATATTCCGGCTGGTGCGCAAAGGCCCGACGCCATTCAAGCAGCAACCCGGCGGCCCCGGCCAGGAACGGCAACAGATGCGGCCGCTTTCGGCGGCCGACGAATCTGGTGGCGCCGATGACACCGATGACACCGACAACAGGAGTTAAATCATGGGTATCGATCTTCCGCTGATCTGGGCCATCATTATTTTTTTCGGTGTCATGATGTATGTCGTGATGGATGGTTTCGATCTGGGCATCGGCATGCTGTATCCGTTTGTGCCGGATCGCTACGACCGCGATGTCATGATGAATACCGTGGCGCCGGTCTGGGATGGCAACGAAACCTGGCTCGTGCTGGGCGGCGCCGGCCTGCTGGCGGCGTTTCCGCTGGCCTATTCGGTGATACTCAGCGCGCTGTATCTGCCGCTGATTTTCATGCTGCTCGGCCTGATTTTTCGCGGCGTTGCGTTCGAGTTTCGTTTCAAGGCGCGGGATAACGAACGGCATATCTGGGATAAGGCATTCATCGGCGGTTCGGTCACCACGGCGTTTTTTCAGGGCGTGGCGCTGGGCGCTTACATCGATGGCATTCCGATGCATCAGCATAGTTATGCAGGCGGCCCGATGGATTGGCTGGCGCCGTTTCCGCTGATCACCGGCGTCGGCGTCGTCATTGCCTACACGCTGCTGGGCAGCACCTGGCTGATCCTGAAAACCGAAGGCGAATTGCAACGCAAGATGATGCGCATCACACCGACTTTGACATGGTTGTTAGTGGCGGCGATCGTCGTCGTCAGTGTGTGGACGCCGCTGGCCGATAGCCGGATCGCGGATCGCTGGTTCAGCCTGCCGAATCTGTTCTGGTTTGCCCCGGTGCCTATTTTGCTGTGTCTGGCGATCCTGGTGCTGCTACGCAGTCTGCGCAGCAATCCGCATGCCACGCCTTTCTTGTGTACATTGGCGGTGATTTTTCTCGGCTATACCGGATTGGCGATCAGTATCTGGCCGAATATCATCCCGCCGAACATCTCGATCTGGGATGCCTCGTCGCCGCCGCAAAGCCAGGGTTTTACGCTGGTCGGCACCTTGCTGATCATACCGATGATTCTTGCCTATACGGCCTGGTCGTATTATGTATTTCGCGGCAAGGTCAAACATGATGATTTTTATCACTAAGAACATGCCTGCATCCGATCCGAATGCCACTGAGCGCACCACATCGCCTAACTGGGCCAAGCGCGTCGGCTGGCTGCTGCTGATCTGGAGCGCCAGCGTCGCCGCGCTGGGCGTAGTGGCATTGGGACTGCGCTTGCTGATGGGGCTGCTGGGCATGTCACGCTGAGGGCTGCAGCTGCGGCTGCGCCGGGCTGTAATAACCATACGTTAAAATACGGCGCTTCTAATAGCACCGCTCCCGCTTTCTTCCCGCCAATGCAAAAACTCTCCCCGCTGCAAATCGTTCCACTGGCCGCGCTGACTGCCATCGGCATGCTCGCCATCGATCTGTATCTGCCTGCCCTACCTTATCTGGCGGAGGAATTGCACACCGGTTTGCCGACGATACAAGGCACCATTTCGGTCTACATGATCGCGCTGGCGCTATCGCAATTGGTATGGGGCGCCATCGCCGACAAGCTCGGCATGCGCGTCACGCTGCTGGCCGGCATTGCATTTGAAATTGCCGCCAGCATTGCCTGTGCCTTGGCCTCCGATATCACGCTGTTAATTGTGTTTCGCGCGATTCAGGGCATCGGCGGGGGCGCCGCCACGGTGGTGGTGCCGGTGCTGCTGCGCAGGCGCTGTTCGGATACGGATGCGGTGCGGGCGCTATCCTGGGTTGCCATGGCCGAATCCGCCATCCCGGCGGCGGCGCCCGTCTTGGGAACACTGATCTTGCTGCGCGCCGACTGGCGCTTCTGTTTCTGGATCATTGCCGTATTGGCCGTGCTCCTGATACCGTTTGTACTGAAAATCGGCGACGACGAACCGCTGCATCATCAGGATGAGCCGGCCAATTATCTATTGCTGTTGCGTCATCCCGATTTCCTGCGCAATGCGACGTTCTATGGTTTGAGCTTCGGTGCGCTGGTGACGTTTGTCGCAAGCGCACCGCATCTGATCCATCAATGGCTGCAGCAAGGGCCTACGATCTTCGTTGTCATGCAGATTTGCGGGGTGTCCGGATTTATGCTCGGCGCCATGCGTGGCGGGCCGCTGGTGCAACATTACGGCGCGGACCGCATCATGCGCATCGGCGGATGGATGCAATTGCTGGCGACGCTGGCGCTGGCATTGTTGGGGGCAATGGCGTTCAGGCATGCCCCGGCGATGATTATTGCCTGGGCTGTGTTTTGCGCCGGGCTGGGCTTGCGCGGTCCGGCTGCGATGACGCGCACCTTATCCGTGCCGCCCGCCTTGACTAGTCTGGCGTCGGGCTTCCTGATGTTCATGGCCTTGGTGCTGTCCGGCATCGGCACCCAGATCGCCGGCTTTCTGCTGCCGTACGGCATGCTGCCGGTGGCGCTGTTGATGATGGCGATGATCATCGTCAGCTTACTATTGCAGAAGGATGTTCCGCCTGCCCTTGTGGCTACTGCTGCATTAGGTCATATTGATATTTAATTCGGAGGTGCGAATGCGCGCTGGCCGCCAGTTGTTGCTGTCCGGTGAGATGCGCCAAACGAAAAATACTCG
>JAQGNR010000160.1 GCA_028291765.1 Herbaspirillum sp. | reverse complement strand
GGCAGGGCAAAGGAAGACAAGAGCGGCCTTGCCTTTAAGTGCCGGATTTAAATGAAGGATATAAAAAAAGCCCGTCGGCAAATCATGCCACGGGCTTATTCGACAAACAAGAAGCGCACCGTTATTTGGTGGTTCTGGCTTTCAGGTTTTTGGTAATTACGTATTGCTGTGTGATCGACAGCACATTATTGACGACCCAATACAACACCAGTCCCGACGGGAAGAAGAAGAACATGACCGAAAATGCGATCGGCATGAACATCATCACTTTCGCCTGGATCGGATCCGGCGGGGTCGGATTCAGACGGGTCTGAACGAACATCGAAATGGCCATCAATACCGGCAGAATGTAAAACGGATCGGGTGCAGCCAGATCGTGGATCCAGCCCAGCCATGGCGCGTTGCGCATTTCAACACTGGCCAGCAAGACCCAGTACAGCGAAATGAACACCGGAATCTGCACCACAATCGGCAGGCAGCCGCCGAGTGGATTGATTTTCTCGGTTTTATACAGCTGCATCATTTCCTGATTGGTCTTTTGCGTATCGCCTTTGTTGCGATCGCGGATCGACTGCATCTTCGGTGCGACAGCCTTCATCTTGGCCATGCTGCGATAGCTGGCAGCCGACAATGGGAAGAAGAACAGTTTGATCATCATGGTCAGCAGGATGATAGTCCAGCCCCAGTTGCCGACGACTTCGTGAATATGCGTCATCAGCCAGAAGATCGGCTTGGCGATAATCGTCAACCAGCCATAGTCTTTGACCAGTTCCAGGCCAGGCGCGGTCTTTTCCAGTACGGCAGATTCCTGCGGGCCGGAATACAGCTGCGAATCCATCGTGACGCTGGCGCCGGGGGCGATCGTTCCCAGCGGCAGAATGGTGCCTACCGAATACAGGTTATTGGATACCTTTCTGGTGAAGATTTCACGTTGCGCGCCGGCCGGTGGAATGATGGCCGAGACAAAATAATGCTGCACCAGCGCGATCCAGCCATTGTCGGCCTTGGTCGCGTGCACATCTTTGGTAGTGCCGATGCTGTCGAACGCCAGTTTCTGGAATTTGTCGGCTTCGGTGTAGACCGTCGGGCCGGTGAATGTGCTGTAGAAGTGCGATTCGCCGCCGGGCTTGTTGCCGTCGCGCAGCAATTCCAGATACAGCGACGGTACAATCGGCGCGCCGCTGTCGTTGGTCACCGTGTGCTTCAGGCCGATGTTGTAGTCGCCGCGTTTGAAGGTATAGGTCTTAGTCAGCTTGACGCCGTTTTGTTCCGATTCCAGAACCAGTTGCACCGCGTTGCCGTTACCCAGCGTGCGTGCGCCGGGCAGCGCGACAAAGCCGGATTTGTGATTCGGGAACGGGCCGCCGAGCAAGCCGGTGTCGGCCAGATAGGTATGGTCAGGGGTGGAATTGAACAGCACCAGATTGGTGGTCGGATCGACCGTGTCTTTGTGCTTGAGCAATTCCAGCCGTCGCAGTTCGCCGCCGATGGTATCGATATCGACTTTGACGACGTCGGTGGTGATGGTGATGATTTCAGCCTTGGCTTGGGTATCGCCGCCGACCACGCTGGCTGGCGAGCCGGGAACACTGCTCTGCGGCGTGCTTGAACTGACCGGAGTGGTGTTGGCGTTGTTGGCGTTGTTGGCATCACCGGCAGCAACAGGCTTGACCTCCTGCGTCGTATTCGGGAAAAACATCGATGGATTGCCGTTATGACGCTGCCAATTATCCCAAAGGATCAATAGCGACAACGAAAACACAACCCACAGCACGGTACGTTTAATGTCCATAAATGTATTTAGTAATAATTCAGGAGTGGCTACAACCGTCGGCGGTTGTAGATGAGGTTGTCGGGGATGGAGCAGAGCCAGAGGCAGCAGCGGCAGCAGCAGCACGAACCGGCACAGGATCGCAGCCGCCCGGATGCCATGGATGACACTTGCACAAACGTTTGGCCGCCAGCAGACTGCCGCTCCAGGCGCCATGTACCGCAATCGCTTCGGCAGCGTAATGGGAGCAGGACGGATAAAAACGGCAGCGTTGGCCGAGATAGGGGCTAAGACCCAATTGGTAAGCGCGAATCAGCAATAGCAGTGGCTTTTTCATGATGCCTGGGCCGGGCTTACTGCAGTTGCCGCTGAGGCCAACGCCATTGCCGGCGCGGCCGCCAGTAGCAACTGCGTCAATTCGGCGCGCAAGGCTGTCTTCAGATTAGTCGTGATGGCCGGCCCGCTTTTGACATTCACCGGTTTGGAGAGGCGAACAATGCAATCGACCGCCGGCAAGACGCTTTGCCGAAATAATTCCCGGGTAGCGCGTTTGACGGCGTTGCGCGTAACAGCACGTGGCGCAAAACGTTTTGCGACCACGACACCCAAACGGGCTTTGGCTAACTGATTGGCGCGCGCATACAACACACAATGTGCGGTACGCTGAATGGGGCGCAAACGAAAAACGGATGAAAACTCATCCGTTTTTACGATCCGCCGGTCGCGCGCGTAAGCCCTGGAAAGATTGGTAAGATTTGTCACGCAACCCTGGTCCTTAACCTATCCGGCTGACTACTGCTGACTTGACTGACTATACGGCCAGACGTTTGCGACCTTTGCCGCGACGTGCATTGATGACTGCACGACCGCCACGGGTTGCCATACGTGCGCGAAAGCCGTGGGTACGCTTACGGCGCACGACGGAGGGTTGGTAGGTACGTTTCATTATTGGTCTCGCTAATCAGCTAAATAAATCGGAATTATTGCCACGGCTCGGGTCTAGCACCATTCCACCGCCCATATCCAGACATCTCCAGATATCCAGGCACAGACGAAGGTTTTGCAAGGTTTTTGAATCCTCAGAGCAAAAGCGCAATCCGATGGATGGTGAACCTTGGATTAGAACGCATTTTCCACTTGTCTGTCAATGACTTAGTGCCCCTCAGTGCCTCTCTTGCCTTCTTTTTAGCAGCTGTCTACCCGGTTTTACCCAGGCCGGCGTTAGAACGCGTTCGGCCCGGCAGCGCTATCTGTTGCTAATTTACAAATTCGGCGACAGCCAGCGCTCGACATCCTGCTTGTCCACACCGCGCCGCGTGGCCATATCGCTGACCTGATCGTCGCCGATCTTGCCGACGACAAAGTATTTCGATGCGGGATGGGCAAAATAGAAACCCGACACCGACGCGCCCGGCGCCATCGCAAAGGATTCGGTCAGCATCATGCCGATATCGCCGCATTGCATCTCTTCGAACATGTCTTTCTTGACCGTATGTTCCGGGCAGGCCGGATAACCGGGCGCGGGACGGATACCGACGTATTTCTCGGCAATTTCATCAAGTGGCGACAATTGCTCGTCGGCAGCATAGCCCCATAAGTCTTTGCGCACCCGTTCGTGCAAATATTCCGCAAACGCTTCTGCCAGACGATCGGCCAGCGATTTGAGCATGATCGAGGAATAATCGTCATTCGCATCTTCAAAGCGCTTCTCGTATTTTTCAATGCCGATCCCGCTGGTGACGGCGAACATACCGATGTAATCGGCGATGCCGGAGGATTTCGGTGCAATGAAATCGGCCAGGCATTGATTCGGCCGGGCCACGCCGTCGATCACCGGTTTTTCAGTCTGCTGACGCGTGCCGTAATACGTAAACGCCACGGTGCTGCGCGTATCGTCGGTATAGATCTCGATATCGTCATCGTTGACGGTATTGGCCGGCAGCAGCGCCACCACGCCGTTGGCCGTCAGCCAGCGCCCATCGATGACCTTTTTCAACAGCGCCTGGCCTTCTTCAAATACTTTGGTGGCCTCTACGCCGACCACTGCATCTTTCAAAATCGCCGGGTATGGCCCCGCCAGATCCCAGGTCTGGAAGAACGGCCCCCAATCGATATACGCCGCCAGCGCGCCCAGATCGACATTTTTGAAAAAGCGGCGGCCGATGAATTTCGGTTTGACGGGCGCGAATTCCAGTTTGGTTTTATTGGCGCGCGCAGCCGCCAGCGTCAATAAGGGGACGCTTTTCTTGTTCGCATGCTGTACGCGGATGCGCTCGTAGTCGGTCGCAATTTCGGCGATGTATTGATCGCGGCTCTCCGGCGTAAGCAGCGACTGCGCCACCGAAACCGAACGCGACGCATCCGGCACGTACACCACAGGGCCTTCGTAGTTATGCGCGATCTTGACCGCCGTATGCGCGCGCGAGGTGGTGGCGCCGCCGATCAACAGCGGCATTTTCAGGCCGCGGAAGTAGGGATCGCGCTGCATTTCTTTGGCGACATAAGCCATTTCTTCCAGCGACGGCGTGATCAGACCGGACAAACCGATGATGTCGGCATGCTCTTCCTTGGCTTTGGCCAGGATTTCCGAACACGGCACCATGACCCCCATGTTCACCACTTCGAAGTTATTACATTGCAGCACCACCGACACAATGTTTTTGCCGATGTCATGCACGTCGCCCTTGACGGTAGCGATCACGATTTTGCCCTTGGGTTTACTGATGACGCCGGTCTCTTCTTGCAACAGGCGCTTTTCTTCTTCGATGAACGGGATCAGATGCGCCACCGCCTGTTTCATCACGCGCGCCGATTTAACCACCTGCGGCAGGAACTTTTTGCCTTGGCCGAACAGATCGCCGACGATGTTCATGCCATCCATCAGCGGGCCTTCGATCACATGAATCGGACGGCCGCCATTGCCCAGTAATTGCTGGCGCGCTTCTTCGGTATCTTCGACGAT
>JAQGNR010000123.1 GCA_028291765.1 Herbaspirillum sp. | reverse complement strand
GTCATGGTGCCGATCACTTTGCCCACCGCCACACCGCCGGCCGAGGCGGTATCGGAGGCGCTGGTCGCGGTCTGGCTGGCCTCGCCGGCATTTTCCGCATTTTGCTTGACCATCGATGTCAGTTGCTCCATGGCGGCGGCGGTTTGCTCCAGCGAACTGGCTTGCTCTTCGGTGCGGCTCGATAAATCCCTGCTGCCGGCCGCAATCTGGGTGGAAGCGACGGCAATGGTGTGGGTGCCGCGGCGTACTTGCGTGACGATATTGATCAGGCCTTCTTTCATATCGTTCAGGGCGCTGAGCAATTGCCCGGTTTCGTCGGTCGAGGAAATCGGGATCTCGCCCGATAGGTCGCCGCCTGCGACACGGCGTGCAATCTGAATCGCATTTTCCAGCGGCGTAGTGATGGTCAGCGTGGCATACCATGCAACGGCTGCGCTGATAGCCAACGCTACCAGTGCCAAGGTGAGGATCAGGTTTTTGGTTTTGGCCGCATCGACGCCGGATTGTTCGCTGATGGCGCGCATCAGCATATCCTGATGATCGATTAATTTATCCAGCGATGCGGTGTAAGCGCGCTGCGCAGGCGTGACTTCCGTTAATAGCGATACGCGCGCCTGATCCATTTGGTTTTTTCCGATCAAGACGGCAAAATCGGTGCGTGCCGTCACAAATTTTCCGCGCGCCTCGATCAGGCTTTTCATATAAGCCCGGTCTTCGTCGCTGGAAGCCAATTTTTGGAGCTTTTCGATAGAATCGACGATGATTTTTGCGCCGGTTTCGATGCTGTCGATTTCCGCCTTGATCTGCACCGGATCGGTTAGCAGCAGAGCATTGCGCATGCTCAGCGTGGCTTCATTAACCTTGTCCTTGATCCGATGCGCGAACACGGTCTGCGGATAGCGATTGTTATTGGTGAAATTAATATTGTCGTTGAGCGACCCGATACGCGCAAAAGTAAGCGCGGCAATGATCGCCAGCAAAATTGCTATCAGACCAAAACTGAGTCCCAGACGGTAACCAATCCGTAAATTTTTAAAACGCATTGAAATCCCCGGTGTAGAGTGCTACGCCCCATGCCAACCGCAACGATGGCGTCGTGAACAGATCATTTAATAACGATTTCTGAATACTACAGCGCGGATTCTAATGTAATTGGCGGCAGCGCACCTGATCGCCTATTTCCGCATCCCACGGCGCGGGCCTAAACGGCAGCGACCGAGATTTGCAGTTGCTCGAAGGTCGTGATGCGACCGGTCAGCGCGCTGGCGGCCACCGTATAAGGGCCGGCCAGCCAGACCTTGCCCGGGCCGGAGCGTCCCGGGAAATTGCGATTGATGGCGCTGATGGTCACGTCGCCGGCGTTGGTGGATTGCCCCGGGCCGCAATTGGCGCACGCGCCGCAGCCCGGCATCACCAAGCGCGCGCCGGCCTGTTCGAACACCGGCAGATAGCCCTTTTGTTCGCAATAGCGGCGCACATCCATGGTGCCGAATTGCAGAAACAGCGTCGTTCCCGGCGACACCGTTAAACCGTGCGCCAATCCCCATTGCAAGACTTCATGATAAAAATCGAAATCGGCGCGCTTGCCGGCGGTGCAAGAGCCGCCGTAAGCGATATTGATTGCCACCGCTTCCCCTTCGCCGTCACCTTTCCCTTCGCCCGCCCTATCGGCGGCAATCCCATTGCCAGGGTCGCCCGGACGCGCCAGCATCGACACGATGCGATCTGCATCGATGCGGATCACATCCCGATAAACGGCGTCGGCATCGCTGCGCATCCAGCTCTGCAGCGCAAAGTCGATGCCGCGCCGTTGCTTGAGGAACGCCACCGTATTGGCGTCCGGCTCGACAATGCCGGTAAAGCCGCCCAACTCCGCTGCCATATTGGTCAGCGTGGCCCGTTCGTCGATATCCATCGCCCGCACCGCCGCGCCGCCATACTCGAATACCAGACCGATCGCGCCGCCGCTGCGGATTGCCGCCATTTGCAATAAGTGCAGCACCACATCCTTGGCGCTCACGCCGGGACGCAAACGGCCATCGATTTCGATGCGCAAGGTTTCCGGCACCTTGCAGCGCACGTAGCCGCTGACCCAGCTATTGGCCATTTCGGTGGCGCCGACGCCGAAGGCCAGGCAGCCGAGCGCGCCGGCATGCGGCGTATGCGAATCGGTGCCGGCCACGACCTGGCCGGGCAGTGCATAGTTTTCCGCCATCATGGCGTGACAAATGCCCTCCGCGCCGGGCATATCGCCCTGCAGCCGCCCATGCGAACGTACCGGATAAGCGGCCGTAAAAGCGTCATGGCCGGCGCTCAGATCGGCCACGCCGGCCAGCAGTTGATCGCGCACATGCGGGAAGCTTTGCGCCGCCAGCACCAGATGATCCTGAAATGCAATGATTCGCTCCGGCCGATGCAGCACGGCCGGCTTGCCGAAAGCGCGATGCATCAGATGCGCGCACATGCCGGTGAAATAATCATGGCTGAAGCGCCAGTCGGCTGCGATAAATACACCTGCGCCGCGCGCTGTATCCGGCGTGTCCGGATGCCGATGCGCGGCGATGATTTTTTCGATCAGGGTTTTCGGGGGCGATGCTGCGTCGCCGTGTGCGGCGCAAGCGTTTGGCTGCGAGTGCAATTGCGACCGCGGCTCTTTTGGCCAGACTTTGGATTTACTGTAAGCAAGCAAGCCGCCGCTGCGTATGATGTCCTGCGTCAATCGGTCGCGGCCTTTCAGGAATTCGGCAATCGCTATGGGCTGGCCGGCCTGAATCCGGTCGAGGATGCTGAAATCGGTCGTCGTCAGAATGCCGATATTGTCGCAATTCTGTTGATAAATCCGCTCGAAGCTTTCGGCCACGATCAACTTGATGCCGGCCGACAATTCGGCCAGCGGGCTCGATTCGCGCGATGAACCCTTGCCGTAACGCTTGCCGGCCACCGTGATCTGAAACCCGCCACGCTTGACGGCATGCCTGCCCACCGGCATTTCATCATCCGCACCGGCACGAAAGCCGACATACGGCACCTCGCCGAGACGCTCGTCGTAGACGGTCATCACGGTCACCGGCGTGATTTCATCGGTCGATATATCGTCGCGCAGCGGCAAGGCTGCGGCCAGCGCGATGTTTGCGCCGCCGAGTTGTGCGCGGATCAGCGACGCATTTTGGGATAAATATAAAATCCGGCCGTCAAAGCGGATTTCTTTTGCATCATCGTTCATCGAATTTTCCATCACCCTTTGCATGGATGGTGCGTCTGCGGCCAAACCCTGATGGATGGTGAATTTTTTCATGGTTTCTGCAAGTGGCGAATGTCAACAAAATGGCCGGCAATAGCGGCCGCGGCGGCCATCGCCGGGCTGACCAGATGCGAGCGCCCGCCGGCTCCC
This sequence comes from Herbaspirillum sp., assembly GCA_028291765.1. GTDB lineage: Bacteria > Pseudomonadota > Gammaproteobacteria > Burkholderiales > Burkholderiaceae_D > Herbaspirillum. The sequence goes on along the minus strand of JAQGNR010000123.1, from coordinate 9,817 downwards.
TGGCGGCCTTCGAAATTGCGATTCGAGGTCGATGCGCAGCGCTCGCCCGGCAGCAAGCGGTCGGCGTTCATCGCCATGCACATCGAGCAGCCGGGCTCGCGCCACTCGAAACCGGCGGCCAGGAAAATCTTGTCCAGCCCCTCCCGCTCGGCCTGCGCTTTTACCAGCCCGGAACCCGGCACCACCAGCGCCAGTTTGATATTGGCGGCGCATTGCCGACCCTGCACAATCGCCGCTGCAGCACGCAAATCCTCGATGCGGGAATTGGTGCAAGAGCCGATGAAGACTTTATCGATAGCGATCTCGGCCATCGGCGTGCCGGCAGTCAGCCCCATATACGCCAGCGCCCTTTGCATGCCGGCGCGGCGGGTCGCATCGGCTTCGCATGCCGGGTCCGGCACATGGCCATCGATAGCGACCACCATTTCGGGCGATGTGCCCCAGGTGACTTGCGGCAGGATCTGCGTTGCATCCAGCGCGACGACGGCATCGAATGGCGCATCCGCATCCGAATGCAGCGTGCGCCAATAGGCCAGCGCCTGATCCCACAGCGCACCTTCCGGCGCCAGCGGGCGACCTTTGACATACGCCAGCGTCACCTCGTCGCAGGCGATCATGCCGGCGCGCGCACCGGCCTCGATCGACATATTGCACAAAGTCATGCGCGCTTCCATCGATAGCGCGCGTATGGCCGAACCGGCGTATTCGATGGCGTAGCCGGTGCCGCCGCCAGTGCCGATCTGCCCGATCAACGCCAATGCAATATCCTTGGCGACCGCGCCCGGCGCCAAGGCGCCGTCGACCCGCACCAGCATGGATTTCGATTTCCTTGCCTGCAAGGTCTGCGTGACCAGGACATGCTCGACTTCCGAAGTACCGATGCCATACGCCAGGCAAGCGAATGCGCCATGGGTGGAGGTATGCGAATCGCCGCAAACCACTGTCATGCCGGGCAAGGTCGCGCCCTGCTCCGGGCCGACCACATGTTCTATGCCCTGACGCCGATCGAGCATGCCGAAATAGGTCACGCCATAAGTATGCGCATTGGCCGCCAGCGTATCGACCTGCAGCCGCGACATCGGGTCGGCGATGCCGTTACTGCGATCCGTGGTCGGCACATTATGATCGGCCACCGCCAGATTGGCCGCCGCGCGCCAGGGCTTGCGGCCGGCCAGCGCCAGGCCTTCGAAGGCTTGCGGGCTCGATACTTCATTGATGATATGGCGGTCGATGTAAAGCAGGCTGCTGCCGTCTTCTTCCGTGGCCAGGACGTGGTCGTCCCACAGTTTGTCGTAGAGTGTTTTGGGTATGAAAGATACAGGCATGAGGCGCACCGTGATTCGATATTGTCGATGTTTCGATCATACCGGCGCGATGGGGCGCACTACAGTGATAAGCGGTGAGGGCTGCCGTCTCGAATTGAGAGGCTTATTGCTTATTCACCAGAAAATTAACCAGCGAGGCGGCAGTCGCCGTCAATTGCTCGTAGTCCCTGAAAATGACGATCAAATGCCGCACCGCCCACGGATCCCGTATCGGCACCAGCCTGACGTCCAGCGTATTGATATACATCTCGCCGATCTGTTGCGGCACGACAGCGATACCCAGCCCGACATGTACCATGCGGCACAAGGCATCCAGGCTGCTGACACGGATTTTGATATTCAGCGCGGCGCCCAGATTGGCCGCCTCCTGCGCCAGCAATTGCGTCAACGCGCTTTCGCTGTCGAGGCCGACAAAACGTTCGTTGACGATATCGGCCAGACCCACCGCCACCGCACTGCTCAGCGCGTGGTTGCCCGGCACCATCAGAAATAAACGGTCGGTACGGTAAGGTAATTGCTGGAATTGGTCGGCGCCGGCGATGGCATTGCAAATGCCCAGATCGGCGGTGCGCGCAAGGATGTTGCGCATGACATTGGCGCTGGATTGTTCTTCCAGATCGATATCGACGTTTGGAAACACGCGCTGAAAAGCCGCGATGTCTTCCGGCAGAAACTGCACGATTGCCGATAGGTTGCCGACCAGTCGCACCTTGCCTTTGGCGCCGCTGGAAAATTGCGATAATTCCGCGCCCATTGCTTCGATGCTGCCAATGACTGCCTGCGCATGCCGCAGCACGGTTTCGCCGACGGGCGTTACCGAAATACCGCGCGACTCGCGGTGAATCACCGGCAGGCCAATGATCGCTTCGATTTCGGCGATGCGCCGGCTCACCGCCGATGGCGCGATAAATTCACGTTCGGCAGCGCGCGCGATATTGCGCTCCTGACATACCGCCACGAACAGGCGCAGTGACGTCAGGTCGATTTTTCTGAGGAGATTGTTCATGGCGTCGGCGCTGTCAGGTCCCGGCGTCTTTCGGCTTTTTCGGCCGACCGCCCAGTTTGCCGTTTTGGCGCGCCGCTGCCGCCTTGGCATCAGTGCTCGCGCGCCCGCCGAGTTTCCCGATCTCGGCCGCCATCCAGCGCCGCGAACCGAGAAAACCTTCCAGCAACGACGGCAGATAGATGTCTGCATCCAGATGCGGAAAGTGAATCCCTAAACCGGTCGGTGAGATTTCGGCATCGGCCAGCTCGGCAGGATGCGCCTCTTGCAGCCCCTCTACCTGTTTGGGCGAGAACGCCAGCTCCAGTCCGGAAGCCAACGCAATAACAACGCGGGCCACGCGCCGGTCGTAGCGCACCGAAACGGCGGCCGGAAAAGAGGCTTTAAGTACGGCCCCGCGTCGGTTGGCGGCGTCAAATGAGTCGTCGGTCAGGTCCATGTATTTGCCTCCATTCATAGCAAAAGACTGCCAGTTGGTCAGTCAGTTTATCGATCATTCTAGTCAGATCCCGGCGCGAAAATCCGCAATTGGCTCTCAATGCAAGCGGCCCGTGAGGACATTGCAAATTGAACACTGCTTCGCAGCCGTTCCCGATAACGTGGATATGCGGCGGGCGATGATCGTTTGGATAGATCACCACCCGCAGTCCAAAAATAGAATCAATGGTCGGCATTATATAGAACCTAATCAGCTTGGGTTATTTAATTTATACGCTGGCTAGGGCCTGATGCTGGCAATCCTGCCACGGTTACGGGGCAAACCCGGGTAATCGCGGCATTGTTATTTTTACCTAAAAATACTCCTTTATTTTTGTGAATTTTTTACAACTTCCGCCACTCTCAGTGCAGTACCGGCATGTTGCCGGCGGCACATTGAACCGTCTCACCGAAACAATAATGGCCAATACAAGCGCAGTGAAAACGGAAAAGTCTGCCGATGAATCATGGCTTAAGAAGCTCGGCCCCGGCCTGATTACGGGCGCAGCCGATGACGATCCCAGCGGTATCGCGACCTATTCTCAGGCCGGTGCGCAATTCGGTTTCAATATGCTATGGACGCTATTGTTTACCTATCCGCTGATGGTCGGGATTCAAATGATCAGCGCTCAAATCGGCCGGGTCAGCGGTCATGGCCTGGCCACCAATATCCGCCGGCACTATCCAGCCTGGCTGTTGTATTGCGTGGTCGGGCTGCTGCTGGTCGCCAATACCATCAATATCGCGGCCGATATTGCGGCGATGGGCGATGCGGCAAAATTACTGATCGGCGGCTCAACGCATCTATACGCATTCGGCTTCGGGATGCTATCGCTGTTGTTGCAGATATTCATTCCCTACAAACGCTATGTGCGCGTGTTGAAATGGCTGACATTGGCGCTGCTGGCTTATGTCGGCATCCTGTTTGTCGTGCATATGCCATGGTCGCAGATCGCGCAGAAAGCCCTGCTGCCGCATTGGTCGTGGAAAACGGAATACATCACCGCCATCGTCGCGATATTCGGCACCACCATCAGCCCCTATCTATTCTTCTGGCAGGCCTCGCAGGAGGTTGAAGACCAATCCGCCGATCCGCAGGCAGAACCGTTGAAATATGCCCCAGCGCAGGCAGAAGCCAATTTCCACCGCATCAGGATCGATACCTTTGCCGGCATGGGATTTTCCAATCTGATCGCATTTTTCATCATGCTCACCACAGCGGCAACGCTCAATCTGCACGGCGTGACCGATATCAAGACCACGGCGCAGGCCGCATCGGCATTGCGCCCGATCGCCGGAGAATTCAGCTTCTGGCTGTTTGCCGCCGGCATCATCGGCACCGGCCTGCTGGCCGTGCCGGTGCTGGCCGGTTCCGCCGCTTACGCAATGGCCGGCACCTTCCGCTGGAAAAATAGCCTGGAAGCGAAGCCCGAGGCAGCCAAAAAATTTTACGGCATCATCGCGTTTTCAACTTTGCTCGGCATTGCGCTTTGCTTTACGCCTATCGACCCCATCAAGGCGCTGTTCTGGAGCGCCGTCATTAACGGGGTTATTTCAGTGCCGATCATGGCGATCATGATGATGATGGCGGTGCGCGCCGACATCATGGGACGCTTCGTCATCAGTTCCGGCCTGAAAATACTGGGCTGGCTTTGTACCGGCGTCATGGCCGTCGCCGCGGTGGCCATGTTGTGGACTATGCAGATGTAGCATCAGCACCGGCGCCGGCCAGCCGGTAGCAGATCAGCAATCCGCCGACCAGCGCGGTGCTCACCATGGCGGCAACACCCGGCCATCCGGCAGTGGAAAAAATGCTGCCGCCGACCGAACCGAGCACGCTGGAGCCCAGGTAATAAGCCAGTAGATACAGCGAAGCCGCCTGCGCTTTATTGCCTCGCGCCAATTTTCCTACCGTGCCGCTGGCTACCGCATGGGCCGCAAAAAATCCGAAAGTCAGGATAGCGATGCCGATCACAATCCAGGCCACCGCATGCGCCAGCGTAATCAAGACGCCGGTCAGCATCAGCGCAATGCCGATCGTCAGCATCTTGATGCGGCCGTGCCGATCGGCCAGCCGGCCGAACCACGCCGAAGCCACGATACCGACCAGATAAACCGTGAAGATCGCGCCGACCGTCGCCTGGCCCAGGTCATAAGGCGGCGCCTGCAAGCGATACCCGGCATAGTTATAGACCGTCACAAACCCACCCATCAATAAAAAAGCGATGGCAAACAAACCCAGCAATGCGGAGTGTCGGAGATGACCTGTCAAGCTATTGCATACAGAGCGGAAGCTCGCTGTTGTGCTCGGCACGAAACGCACCGATTTCGGCAACAGCATCACAAACAGGCCGGCGGCGATCAATCCGACGATGCCGATCGCCGCCATCGCCACCCGCCATGAATAAAAATCGGCAAACAAACCGGTAATAACACGACCCCCCATGCCGCCAAAGGCAGTGCCGCCGACATACAAACCCATCGCCAGACCGAGGCTATCCGGATGCACTTCCTCGGCCAGATAAGCCATCGCCACCGCCGGCACGCCGCCCAGCGTAATGCCCAGCAATGCGCGCAACAGCAGTAAGTGCGTCCAGTCGGGCATCGCTGCAGCCGCTAAAGTCAGGCCGGCCGAAACGAACAGCGAAATTGCCATCAGCGGCTTGCGCGCCAGTCTTTGCGCATTGGCGCCAACCACCAGAATGGACAGCGCCAGCAAGCCTGTCGTCAGCGATACCGAAAAACTGCTGTGCGCCGGCGACACCCCAAAATAAGATGAGAAGATCGGCAACAGCGGTTGTGCGCAATACATCAATGAAAAAGTGGAAAAGCCGGCGCAAAACAATGCCCAGTTGGCGCGCCGATACAGCTTGCTGCCGGCCACCAGACCCTGCGCAGCGGGTACGCCGCCCGACAGCGGGGGGGATTGCAATGACATGATTGATTCCTTGGTCGTTGACGACATCGTTAATTACATGCTGATGACACTCAACCAATAACCCGGTCGCGCCGGAATTGCGCAATCTCATCGGCAGTGAAACCGAGATCGCCCAAGACGGCATCGGTATGTTCGCCCAGATCGGGCGCCACCGTGCTGATGCGGCCCGGCGTTTCACTCAATTTCGGCACGATGCCCGGCACCTTCAAACGGGTGCCATCTTTGGTTTCGATATCGCAAATCATTTCGCGCGCCTGATAATGCGGGTCTTGCAAAATATCGGCCGCCGAATAGATTTTCCCGGCCGGAACACCCGCAGCGGACAATACTTCGAGCACCGCATCCTGCGAGCGCTCGGAAGTCCAGGCTTCAATGGCGGCGTCGATTTCTTCCACGCCGGCAACGCGTCCATCGTTGTGGGTAAAGCGGGGATCGCGGGCCAGATCGTCGCGTGCAATCGCCGTCATCAAGCGGCGGAAAATACCATCCCCGTTACCGGCCACCAGCACATGGTTACCATCGTTGCAGCGATAGGCATTGGTCGGCGCGATGCCCGGCATCGCACTGCCGCTGCGTTCACGCGTGAAGCCCATGAAATCCTGCTCCGGGATCAGACTTTCCATCATATTGAAAACCGATTCGTAGAGCGCCACGTCGACGAACTGGCCGCGGCCGCCGTTGCGGTCGCGGTGATGCAGCGCAAACATGATGCCCATGACACCGTGCAGCGAAGACAAGGAGTCGCCGATGCTGACCCCCACCCGGACCGGCGGACGATCGGGATAGCCGGTCACGTAACGCAAACCGCCCATTGCTTCGCCGATCACGCCGAAACCCGGGCGGTTGCGATAAGGCCCGGTCTGGCCGTAGCCGGAAATACGCAGCATGACCAAACCGGGATTGAGCGCCGACAGGCTGTCCCATCCCAGCCCCCATTCTTCCAGCATGCCGGGCCGGAAATTTTCGATCACCACGTCGCAGCTTGCGGCCAGCTTGCGCACCAGCGCCTGCCCGCCTTCGGTTTTCAGATCGATCGCAACCGATTTCTTGTTGCGCGACTGGACCTGCCACCATAACGAGGTGCCGTTATGCAACTTGCGCCATTTACGCAACGGATCGCCGCTATCGGGCGCTTCGATCTTGATCACTTCGGCGCCGAATTCGCCCAGAATCTTGGCCGCGAAAGGGCCGGCAATCAGCGATCCCAGCTCCAGTACGCGGATGCCTTCCAACGGTAATTTTTTAGTTTCCATCGCTTCTTCAATCGTTTCGTCAATCGCTTCTTTAACCATTATCAGTCAATGTTCCACACTATTTTTTTCGGTATGTTACCGCCCTTTACGCCGCTTTAAGCCTCTATAATCATCCGAATCATCAACCCGTCCAGGTGCTGCCATGAGCCATTCCGTTTCCCCCTCATCCGCCTACTGGATGCCCTACACCGCCAATCGCGATTTCAAGGCCCATCCGCGCATGCTGGTTTCGGCGCAAGGCATGTATTACCGCGACGACAACGGCAATGCCATTCTGGACGGCGCTGCCGGTCTGTGGTGCGTACCCCTCGGCCACGCGCAGCCCAGGATCGTTTCGGCGGTGCAGAAATCGGTCGCCACATTGGATTTCGCGCCATCGTTTCAAATGGGCCATCCGGATGCATTCCGTCTGGCCGAGCGGATCAAGCAATTTACGGGAAATCGTTACAGCCAGGTTTTTTATACCAACTCCGGTTCGGAAGCGGTCGATACCGCGCTCAAGATGGCGCTGGGCTATCACCGCGCGCGCGGCGAGGCTACCCGCACCCGGCTGATCGGCCGCGAACGCGGCTATCACGGCGTCGGTTTCGGCGGCATGTCGGTCGGCGGCATCGGCGGCAACCGCAAAGCCTTCAATGCCGGGATGCTGCAAGGCGTCGATCATATGCCGCACACGCACAATCTCGAAAAGAATGCATTTTCCAGAGGCGAGCCGGAATACGGCGTGCATCTGGCCGACGAACTGGAAGGCCTGGTCGCCATGCATGACGCAAGCAACATTGCCGCCGTCATCGTCGAGCCGGTAGCCGGCTCTTGCGGCGTGCTGATTCCACCCAAAAATTATCTGAAACGGCTGCGCGAGATCTGCAGCAAGCACGGCATTCTATTAATTTTCGACGAAGTGATCACCGGTTTCGGCCGTCTCGGCACGCCGTTCGCTTTCGATTATTTCGATGTCGAACCGGATCTGGTCACTGTCGCCAAGGGCTTGACCAACGGCGTCGTGCCGATGGGCGCGGTGCTGGTCAAATCGCACATTTACGATGCATTCATGCAAGGCCCGGAAGGCATCGAACTGGCCCACGGCTATACCTATTCCGGCCATCCACTGGCCTGCGCGGCGGCTCTGGCCACGCAAGATATCTTCGAGCAGGACGGCATTCTGGAACATGCGCAAAGCATCCGCGCTTACTGGGAGGATGCCACGCACGCACTGCGCGGATTACCGTATGTCATCGATATCCGCACCATCGGCATGATCGCAGGCATCGAACTGGCCGCGATTCCGGGCAAAACCGGCGCACGGGGTTTAACTGTCTTGCAGCGCGCTTTCGAGCATGGCTTGCTGATCCGGGTCACCGGCGACACGGTCGCGCTATCGCCGCCGCTGATCATCGAGAAAAAGCATATCGATGAATTATTCGGCAAGCTGACGACGATTCTGAAAAATCTGGATTGACGGCATTACTGGCATTTACTGCCGCAGGCGGCGAATAAATTGATTTTGCGGTGAATGCATCCCACAATCACCGCATGAATAGCGGTGATTGTAGTTACATCTGGCAACGGCAGGATTGGCCCCATTGGCGCTATGACCTGCCACGCCTGGCCGGTTTACTGGTGAAGGTTCACTATACGCAAGGCCATTTACTGGGCCGCATGAGCGATATCGGCCCGGGCTTGCGCGATGTGGCTACCTTGCTGGTACTCACCGAAGACGTCCTTAAAACCAGCGAAATTGAAGGCGAGCAATTGAACCCGCAAGCGGTTCGCTCCTCGATCGCCCGGCGCCTTGGGGTCGACATTGGCGTCGTGGCGCCATCGGACCGCCACGTGGAGGGCGTGGTCGATATGGTGCTCGACGCCACCGGCAGCTTTAACCGCGCCCTGACCACCGATCGCTTATTCGGCTGGCATGCTGCGCTCTTTCCAAGCGGTTACAGCGGTATGAGCCCGATCCGGATCGGCAATTGGCGCGACGATGCCCAGGGGCCGATGCAAGTCGTATCAGGTCGGATAGGCCGTCAAAAAGTGCACTTCGAAGCACCGCCGGCATCTCTGCTGAAAACGGAAATAACGGCGTTTCTGCGCTGGTTCAATGCGGATCAAGAACATGATCCAATCGTCAAGGCCGGCTTGGCGCACCTATGGTTTGTCACCCTTCATCCATTCGACGACGGCAATGGCCGTATCGGGCGTGCGGTGGGTGACATGGCGCTGGCGCGCGCCGAGCGATCGACCCAACGCTTTTATAGTCTCTCTGCACAAATACAGAAGGAACGTCATAAATATTACGACATGCTCGAACGGGCCCAAAAAGGCGCACTCGATGTTTCCGATTGGCTGGAATGGTTTCTAGGCTGTCTGTTGCGCGCCATGCAGGGTGTAGAAGTGACCTTATCGACCGTGCTGGGCAAGGCCCGCTTCTGGCAGCGTTGGGCGGCAACGCCTCTGAACGATCGGCAAATCAAAGTGATCAACCGGCTGCTGGGCGGATTTGACGGCAAGCTGACCACCGGCAATTGGGCCGCCATCGCCAAGTGCTCAACCGATACGGCATTGCGCGACATCACCGATCTCGTCGGCAGCGGTCTCCTGACGAAATCCGGCGCTGGCGGCCGCAGCACCAGCTACCTGCTCACGCCACCGGATAAAGGTCGCGCTGATTAAGTGCCATGGGCGCGAAAAGGCAGGCTGCTCCCCCTAATGCCGTTCAGTTACGAATTTTTTTGGACGGTGATTGCCTCTTCGATCAGGAATATGGCGGGCGGTTGTACTCCGTTCGTGTCCTCCGGTGGCCTGCGGCCCCCTCCCCCTTTTA
>JAQGNR010000114.1 GCA_028291765.1 Herbaspirillum sp. | reverse complement strand
GCGCCGTATCGCTTTTCTTGACCGCCAGCAAATCGCCTTCCAGGATGCCGGCATCGCGCATCGACATGCCGCGCACCTTGAGCAGGTAATCCGGTTTGGCGGAGAACAGCGCGGGATCGACGTTGTAATTGGCTTCGACGTGTTCCTGCGCCAGGATCGGCGAACCTGCCGCCACATGCCCGACCAGCGGCAAATTCAGTTGCATCAGGGCCGGGTGGGGCAACGCCATCTGACGGCCGCCATACATGCCCGGCGATCGTTCGTTTCCCGTATCTCTGATGCGGATGCCGCGCGACGTGCCGGGGGTGATCTCGATGGCGCCCTTGCGCGCCAATGCCTGCAAATGCTCCTCGGCCGCGTTGGCGGAGCGAAATCCCAGTTCGGTGGCGATTTCGGCGCGCGTCGGCGGAAAGCCGGTATTTTCTATCGCATCGCGGATAAGTTTGAGGATCTGTTCTTGGCGCGCGGTCAGTTTGAGCATGGCGATGGCGCTGCGGCAGAGGCAAGCGCTGATTGTAAATACAGCCTGTATTTTTATACAGTTGCACTCGGAAAGCAATTGCTTTCGCTTAAATAGCTGAATTCATTGAGTTTTGTCGGAAGTGACTGTATTATGCTGGGTTTTCCTCTTCCCACACTCGTCTTGACGCCGAGGTGGGCGATTTTTAATCCGTCCTTAAGGAGATTACATGCGTCATTATGAAATCGTATTTATCGTGCACCCGGATCAAAGCGAGCAAGTGCCTGCAATGATCGAGCGCTACAAAGGCATCGTCACTACACGTGGCGGCAAAGTGCATCGCGTAGAAGACTGGGGCCGTCGCCAACTGGCTTATCAAATCCAGAAACTGGCTAAAGCGCACTATGTGTGCCTGAACATCGAAGTCGATGGCGAAACGCTGGCTGAAATCGAAACTGGTTTCAAATTCAACGATGCGGTTCTGCGTCACCTGACCGTCAAAATGAAGAGGGCAGAGACTGCTCCATCGCCTATTCTGAAGTCCGTTCAGAAAGAAGATGCAGCCAAGAGCAGCCGTGTCGAAGCACCGGCTGCATAGTCAACAAGACAAGCTTTACGGTAAATCCGTAACTCAGGGAGCGTGAACCAGTTTCAATTTGTAGCCTGCATAGCCGAACGCGATATTTTGCGTTATACGCCAGCAGGCATCCCGATCGTTTCTGCCCGGCTGGAACATCGTTCTTCACAAATGGAAGCAGGTATTGCCCGGTTGATCGAATATGAAATCTCCGCGCTGGCGGTAGGCGAAATTTCAGGGCGATTCAATCAGGCTGAATTGGGACAGTTCTTTCAATTCAACGGTTTTCTGGCGCGCAAGCACCGTAATAGCAAAAGTCTTGTATTTCACATCGTCGATTTTGAAAATGTTTCAGAATCTGCACTCAATATTTTAGATACAGGAGCCAAAAATGGCATTCGGTAAAAAATTCGATAAAAGCAAGCTCAAGCAAAAACGCCAACAACAAAACCCTTTGTTCAAGCGCAAAAAATTCTGCCGTTTCACCGCCGCTGGCGTTGAACAGGTCGATTACAAGGACGTCGATACACTGAAAGATTTCGTTCAGGAAAACGGCAAGATCATGCCGGCACGCCTGACCGGAACGCGCGCGCATTATCAGCGCCAGGTCGACACTGCGATCAAACGCGCACGCTTTCTCGCGCTGCTGCCTTATACCGATCTGCATCACGCGTAAGAACAGGAACAGGAGAAAAACATGCAAGTTATTTTGTTAGAAAAAGTCATTAATCTGGGCGGTCTGGGCGAAGTCGTGCGCGTCAAAGACGGCTATGCACGCAATTTTCTGATTCCACAACGCAAAGCGCGTCGTGCAACAGCCACTGCGATCGCTGAATTCGAAACCAAGCGCGCAGAACTGGAAACAGCTGCCGCAGCAAGACTGGCTGTCGCTCAGGCGCAAGGCGAAAAACTGAGCGGCCTGACCGTGCAGATTACGCAAAAATCGGGTGTTGACGGCCGTTTGTTCGGTTCCGTTACCAATGCCGATATCGCCGAAGCATTGACCAAGCAAGGTTTTGCGATTGAAAAAGCGCAAGTGCGTATGCCATTGGGCCAGTTGAAGACGACCGGCGATCATCCAATCGCTGTTGCACTGCATACCGACGTGCTGGTTGACGTTGTGGTTGCAGTCATCGGCGAGCACGCATAAGCTGCCAGTCAGCCTATCGCACGATCAGCCCAGTCCTTTGAGGCAGAAAAAGCCAGGTTCGCCTGGCTTTTTTTCGCCTATATACAGCGCAATTTCGTCGCATGAAACATCAATCTTTCGATGGCATGCCTAAATTCATTGCTATCGGATCCTAACAGGTATAATTCGCGCCATGAGTGCACCTTCCGACCCGCAATTCGACGCGCTTCGCGTACCTCCCCATTCGATTGAATCCGAACAGTCCGTGCTAGGCGGTTTGTTGCTGGACAACGCAGCATGGGATCGGATCGCCGACTTCGTCCACGCCGACGATTTTTATCGTTACGATCATCGCCTTATCTTTCAGCACATCGTCAAGCTGATCAATGCATCGCGTCCTGCCGATGTCATTACCGTATTCGATTCATTATCCGGCACCGGCAAGGCCGAAGAAGTTGGCGGCCTGTCGTATCTGAATGCGCTGGCGCAGAATACGCCTTCGGCCGCCAATATTCGCCGCTACGCTGAAATCGTGCGGGATCGCGGCGTGCTGCGCAAGTTGATTACCGTATCCGATGAAATTTCGGGGCAGGCTTTCAGTCCGCAGGGCAAAGAAGTCAAACAGATGCTCGATGAGGCCGAATCGAAGATTTTTGCGATCGCCGAAGAGGGTGCGCGCGGTTCTCAAGGCTTCCAGCAAATTCAGCCTTTGCTGACCCAGGTGGTGGAGCGGATCGACGAACTGTATAACCGTGACAGCAATAGCGATATTACCGGCGTGCCGACCGGTTTCGCTGATCTGGACAAAATGACCTCAGGCTTGCAGCCGGGCGATCTGATCATCGTGGCCGGCCGGCCTTCGATGGGTAAAACAGCATTTTCAATCAATATCGGCGAGCACGTGGCCATTGAGAGCGGCCTGCCGGTGGCCGTATTTTCGATGGAAATGGGCGGCACGCAGCTGGCCATGCGGATGCTCGGTTCGGTCGGCCGGCTCGATCAGCATCGTCTGCGTACCGGGCGGCTCAACGATGAAGACTGGCCGCGCCTGACGCATGCCATCCAGAAAATGAACGACGCGCAGTTGTATATCGACGAAACCCCGGCGCTCACCTCAATCGAACTGCGCGCCCGCTCGCGGCGCTTGTCGCGCCAGTGCGGCAAATTGGGCCTGATCATTATCGATTACCTGCAACTGATGTCCGGCAATTCCGGCGGCGAAAATCGCGCCACCGAAATTTCAGAAATTTCGCGCAACCTGAAAGGCCTTGCCAAGGAACTCAATTGTCCGGTGATCGCCTTGTCGCAGCTCAACCGCTCGCTGGAGCAACGCCCCAATAAACGTCCGGTCATGTCCGACTTGCGCGAATCCGGCGCAATCGAACAGGACGCCGATGTCATTTTATTTATTTACCGCGACGAAGTGTATAACCCCGATTCGCCCGATAAAGGCACCGCGGAAATCATCGTCGGCAAACAGCGTAACGGACCGATCGGCAGTCTCCGCCTGACCTTCCTCGGCCAGTATACGAAATTCGATAATTATTCCGGCAGTCTGGCGAACCCATATGGCGGCGATTAGGGGAGTGCGCCGCTGCTGTTTTGGGTCAAGGTTTGCGACAACGGCTTGCGTCCGTTTTACGTCCGTTTTATGTCCGTTTTGCGTCCATATACTCACGCGCGGTAATCGTGCGAACAACAACATTAATTTTTAGAGAGCACGACTATGTTTGGACGTTTCATGCCCACGGAGGGCAAGTTTTTCGAATTGTTCAATGAGCACGCTGAACTGGGGGTTAAATGTGCGAAGGAAATGGTCGCGCTGATGACCAATTTCGACGATCTGGAATTGCGCGTCCATGCGATCGAAAATCTGGAAAAGCAGGCCGACAAGATCACGCACCATTGCATTGAGTTGCTGCACAAGACCTTTATCACACCGCTCGATCGGGATGACATCCATCAGTTGATCACGCGCATGGACGACATTCTGGATTTGCTGGAAGACGCGGCGCAAACCATTTCACTGTATGACATCAAAGCCATCACGCCGGAAGCCAAGCGTCTGGCGGAGTTGTGCCTGGCTTGCGCCGAAAAGGTCAAAAGCGCGGTTGCGTTGCTGCCGAATATGGATAACTCCAGGCAGATACTGACCATCTGCCAGGAAATCGATCGGCTCGAATCGGACGCCGATCATGTGATGCGCGCCGCGATGTCGAAACTATTCCGCGACGAGCCGGATGTCCGTAATTTGATCAAGTTGAAAGCGATTTATGAAATTCTCGAAACGGTCACCGACCGTTGCGAAGACGTGGCGAACATCATCGAAGGCATCATCGTCGAAAATGCCTGATCGCTCAGGCGTGACGCTATGCGCATGGGCGCAGCCGGTAATTCCGGTGGCCGCACGATCAATAATTGAGACACCACTTTCATGCACACTGTTCAAATCAGTATTTACCTTTTAAGTTTCTTGATTGCGCTGGCATTGTTGTTCGATTTCATGAACGGTTTTCACGATGCGGCCAACGCGATTGCTACAGTGGTATCGACTGGCGTGCTGAAACCGCAGAGTGCGGTGGCGATGGCGGCGGTATTTAATCTGGTGGCGATTTTCGTATTTCATGAATTGACGGTGGCCGCTTCGGTCGGCAAGGGCACGATCGATCCGGCCGTGGTCGATCATTATGTGGTGTTCGGCGCGCTGGTCGGCGCGATTTTCTGGAATTTCCTGACCTGGCATTTCGGCATTCCGTCTTCCTCCTCGCATGCGTTGATCGGCGGTCTGGTGGGCGCTGCGGTGGCCAAGGCCGGCACCGGTTCGCTGATTGCCGGCGGGCTGATCAAGATCATCCTGTTCATCGTCTTGTCGCCGCTGCTGGGGTTTGTGCTCGGGGCGTTGATGATGGTGCTGGTGTCCTGGATTTTTGTGCGCTCGACGCCGCGCAAGATCGATAAATGGTTCCGGCGCGGGCAGTTGTTTTCGGCATCGATGTATAGCCTCGGGCACGGCGGCAACGACGCGCAAAAAACCATCGGCATTATCTGGATGTTGTTGATTGCAACCGGCCAGGCCGGCGCCGCAACGCCGCCGATGTGGGTCATTCTGTCCTGTTATACCGCGATCAGTCTGGGGACCTTGTTCGGCGGCTGGCGCATCGTGAAAACCATGGGCCAGAAAATTACCAAGCTCAAACCGGTGGGTGGATTCTGCGCCGAAACCGGCGGCGCTATCACCTTGTTCGTCGCGACCGCGTTAGGCGTACCGGTATCGACCACCCATACCATTACCGGCGCAATCGTCGGCGTGGGCGCATCGCAGAAGATGTCTGCTGTACGTTGGGGCGTGGCGGGCAACATTGTCTGGGCCTGGATATTTACCATTCCGGCGTCGGCGTTTGCTGCGGCGATTGCGTGGTGGATTGGGAAACAACTGTTTTAGAAAATTCGGTAAAGCGAGTTTTCTGTGGGTTTCCTTTAAGTTTCACCCGTAGCGGTAACCCTTCGGCACGGCCTGCGGATTTTGGCGGATGTTTGTGCTCCGTTCGTGTCCTTCCGGCGGCCTGCGGCCACCTCCCTCCTTTACCTCA
>JAQGNR010000107.1 GCA_028291765.1 Herbaspirillum sp. | reverse complement strand
AGAGGAACGGACATGCATTACATCTATAGCCCAGGCCGCAGTTTGGTCTCTGTAATCGGTAATGAATAATCGATGATTTCACATCTGGAATCGCGCTGCAGGATCCGCTAAAACCTGCTCGGCCTTTTTAATATCCAACGCACCTTCCCAGCGAGCGACCGCTATTGTAGCCACGCCATTGCCAATCAAATTGGTAATGGCGCGCGCCTCATTCAAAAACCGGTCCACGCCCAACAACAACACCAGCCCGGAAACTGGAATTTTGTGCATGGAAGCCAAAGTAGCCGCCAGCGCCACAAATCCCGCGCCGGCAACACCTGCCGATCCCTTCGACGTCAGCAGCATCACGCCTAATATCAACAACTGATCCCAAATGGTCAAATTCACATTCGTCGCTTGCGCTACAAAGATCGCCGCCATCGTCAAATAAATCGCGGTGCCATCAGCGTTAAAGGTATAGCCGGTCGGCAGCACCAGGCCAACCACGGACTTCTGGCACCCCATCGCCTCCATTTTCATCAGCATCTGCGGCAGCACAGCCTCGGTAGAGGCCGTCCCGAAGACGATCAAAATCTCATCCTTGATGTACTTCAAAAAGCGCCATAGCGACAGCTTGCACATGCGCATTACAACGCCCAGAACCAGGACGATAAACAACACCGAGGTGGCATACACCGCAAGCATCAACTCGCCGAACGAGGCCAGCGTGCCGACACCGTAACGGCCGATGGTAAATGCAATACCGCCAAACGCACCAATGGGCGCGACATACATGACGATCTTCACGACGCCGAACATCCCATGTAAAAACGTATCCAGCATATCGACGAAGGGCGCAGCTTTTTTGCCCATTCTGTTAAGCGCAATCGCGAACAGCACGGAGAACAGAATAATCTGCAACATCTCGCCCTGTGCAAATGCACCTACCACGCTGTTGGGAACGATGTTCATGAAAAAATCGCCCATCGAACTGTGCTGGGCTGCGGTGGTGTAATTTTTGATCGACTCCACATCGATTTGGCTGGCATCGATATTCATGCCGACGCCAGGCTTCAGGAGATTGATGACAATCAAGCCCATCACCAAAGCCAGCGTGGAACAGATTTCGAAATACAGGATTGCCTTGAAGCCGACGCGGCCGGTCTCGCGGATGCTTCCCATGCGCGCGACGCCAACCACGACCGAGGCAAAAATGATCGGCGCCAACAGCATCCGAATCAACTTAATGAATATGTCGCCAAGGGGCTTCATCTCGACCCCGATGTGCGGTGCGAAATGCCCGACCAGAACACCGACGGCGATGCCGATCAAAACCTGGACGTATAGTGTCGAACCCAATTTCTTGAGTAGTGCTGCATTCATCTTTATCTCCTCCAGGGGCGCTGGAATTACTTATTGTTTTTATTTAATTGATCGCGATTATTTAATCACCATCGGGCTATTCGGCCGGAACGGCATGCGCCATTCCGGCATTCTCTTTAATCCGCTAATTTGATCATTTCGCTATACAGATCGGACTTGCCCTCAAAGCCGATGCCAGGCAATTCCGGCAGCATGATGTGGCCGTTTTCGACCTTCACGCCATCCGGGAAACCGCCGTAAGGCTGGAACAGATCCGGATAAGATTCGTTACCGCCGAGCCCCAGCCCCGCTGCAATATTGAGCGACATCTGGTGACCGCCATGGGGAATACAGCGTTCCGGCGACCAGCCGTGTTCGCGCAGCATATCCAGCGTCCGCAAATATTCGACCAGGCCGTAACTGAGGGCGCAATCGAATTGCAACCAGTCGCGGTCTGCGCGCATGCCGCCGTAGCGAATCAGATTGCGCGCGTCCTGCATCGAGAACAGGTCTTCGCCGGTGGCCATAGGATTTTTGTAGTAATTACGCAGCGTCGCTTGCAGCTCGAAGTCGAGCGGATCGCCTGGTTCTTCGTACCAGAACAAGTCGTATTGCGACAAGGCCTTGGCATAGGCAATGGCGGTATCCAGATCGAAGCGGCCATTGGCGTCGACCGCCAGTTTTTGCCCATCCTGCAATACGCTCAGCACGGAATCGATGCGACGCAAATCTTCGTCCAGCGAAGCGCCGCCGATTTTCTTTTTGACCACTGTGTAACCGCGATCGATGTAGCTGCGCATTTCATCTTTGAGCTTGTCGTGGTTCTGGCCTGGGTAATAATAGCCGCCCGCCGCATACACAAAAATCTTGCGGTCCGGTACGCCATTGCCGTAACGATTGGCAAGCAATTGGAATAAAGGAAGACCTTCGATCTTGGCAACTGCATCCCACACCGCCATATCGATGGTGCCGATAGCGACCGAGCGTTCGCCATGGCCGCCCGGTTTTTCGTTGGTAAACATGCAGTTCCAGATTTTGTGCGGATCCAGATTGTCGCCGCTGTCGTTGACCAGACTTTCCGGCGCCGCTTCCAGTACGCGTGGAATGAAACGTTCACGCATCAGCTTGCCTTGTCCGTAACGGCCGTTTGAATTGAAGCCATAGCCGATCACCGGCTTACCATCGCGAATGACATCGGTCACTACGGCGACCAGGCTTAATGTCATTTTGCTGAAGTCAATATAGGCGTTGCGGATGGGCGAGCTGATCGGTATGGTTTTTTCGCGAATTTCAACAATTTTCATGATCTTGGGTCTTGAGTTGGCAGAAGAAAAGCTTGTAAAGGAAAAGCTTGTAACTCAGCTAAGTGTACGCAACAACCCTGAATCTGAAATACAATGAAATTCACACCACTATTAACTTCTATTTAATAATGAAAAACGATGCCAGCGGCGAATTGGCCTTTTTTGTTCTGCTGGCCAAGCACGCAAACTTGTCGGCCACGGCGCGCGAACTCGATCTCACACCACCGGCTGTCACAAAACGTCTGGCCATGCTGGAACGGCGGCTCGGCGTGCGTTTGGTGAACCGCACTACCCGGCGTCTCAGTTTGACCAGCGAAGGCGAAATTTATCTGGCCCACGCAAGTCGTATCCTGGCCGAGATAAACGAGATGGAAGATTTGGTGTCGAGCAGCCGCGCCACGCCGCGAGGACTATTGCGGGTCAATGCGCCGTTAGGCTTTGGACGCACCACACTGGCGCCGCTGATGTCCGAATATGCAAAACGCAATCCGGAAGTCGAGGTGCAGCTTGAATTGACGGACCGGCCGGTCGATCTGGTTGAACAGGGCTTCGACTTGGCAGTGCGCTTCGGCGAATTGCCCGATACCCGTCTCAGCGCCCGCCGCATACTGCCGAACCGGCGCTTCCTGTGCGCTTCGCCGACGTATTTGCAGCAACACGGCGTACCGCAAACACTGAGCGATCTATCCAGCCACCGCTGCATCATCCATCGACAGAACGACGACGCTTACGGCATCTGGCGCTTTACGCGCAATCGCAAGACCGAAGTGGTCAAAGTTCACGGCGCGCTATCCAGCAACGATGGCGATATCGTGCTTGGCTGGGCGCTCGATGGACACGGTCTGTTGATTCGCTCGGAATGGAATCTGGTGAAGTACCTGGAAAGCGGCCAGTTGCAGCTGGTGTTGCCGGCCTACAAGCTGCCGGAGGCGGATTTATTTGCGTTCTATCCGAGCCGCCGCAATTTATCGGCCCGCGTCAGGACGTTTATCGACTTTCTGGTGGCCGAGATTGGGCAAGCGCCGACTATTAAGCATTTGCTGAAACCGGGCTAAAACTGAGCTAAGCCAGCCTTTTCGCATCCTCAAAAAAAATACCAAAATCCACGGGAAGAATTTCTTTTCCTGGAATATACTGTACGCATATACAGTATATTTAACCACAGATTTACGTCTTTTTTAACATCACAAATGGCTAACGTAGCTCCTCTCGCCGAAGGTGCGACCAAAGTTATGGCCCAGATGCCATATGCGATTTGGCGCGCAAACGCGATGGCGAATTTCAGAACCACGACTATCGAGTCCGGCTTTCCTTCTTTGGACGCCGAGCTCCATAACGGTGGCTGGCCGCGCTCTTGCCTAATTGAATTGCTGGTCCAGCAGGACGGGATTGGGGAGATGCAGCTACTGAAACCTGCTTTAACGAAACTTTCCAACTTGCAACGTATTGCATTGATACAGCCGCCTTATTTCCCACAAGGGTCGGCATGCCGAAACTGGGGGCTGAGAGCCGAAAGCTTGTTATGGATTAAAACAAAAGCCGGCGCCGATGCACTTTGGGCGGCAGAACAAACGCTTAAAAACGGCAGCTGCGGCGCCGTATTGTTGTGGCAGAAAAATATTCGGAGCGATTCGCTACGGCGGCTTAATTTGGCGGCCCAAAGTACGGATACATGGTTTTGGTTACTGCGCCCCATGGCCGCGCGGCAAGATACATCCCCTGCCTCACTGCGTATAGCGTTGCGGCCTGCCTTTGGCGGCGTATCGGTGGACATATTTAAAAGGCGCGGGCCGCATCTCGACCAGACATTATTCATCCCTTTAGCCGACATGCCATCTTCGAAGTACTTACCGGACACAGACCATGAAACTATGGATCAGCGTTCACTTACCCCTGCTGCCGCTCGAAGCCCACAGACGTTGCTGGTGTGAGCCTGGACCGTACGCGCTCATGGATCAGGAACGCGTGCTCGTCTGCTCTGCCGAAGCCACGCTTGCGGGTGTCGAGCTTGCCATGCGGCGGGGCGGCGTGTCGGCCATTGCACCGGAAACCATATTGCTTGAGCGCGATGGTGAGAAGGAGCGGCGCGCAATCGACGCCATTTCACTCGCCTTATTGCAATACACCCCCGAAGTTACCCACGGCGAAGATTTCACAATATTGATGGATGTATCGGCTAGTTTGCGGGCCTTTAATGGTTGCCTGGCCCTATGCCGCCGCGTCCGGGCGAGTATGCATGCTTTAGGTTTCACTGCGCGAATAGGGACGGCTCCTACTGCGCTTGGGGCCTGGTTGTTAGCGCATTCGGCACATTCGGCACATGCCGCTTCCACGGCCAGGCAGCGTATTCATGCGCGCGTGGTACAGATGAATTCAATGGCGCGCCAACTTGACCGCTTACCCTGCGCATTATTGCCGGCCGCGAATCAACATCAAGAATGGCTGCAAGCAATCGGCTGCGAAAATTTGGGCGCTTTGCGAAAATTACCCAGAGCCGGCTTGCAGCGGCGCACCAACCAGACCTTGCTGGGCGCGCTTGACCGCGCATACGGATTAGCGCACGAGTTATTCGAATGGATCGTCCCGCCGCTGACATTTTCGGCAAGAATCGAAACACACGATCGTATAGAACACGCAGATGCATTGATGATTGGCGCTACCGGACTCATTCTCCAGATGGTCGGGTGGCTAGTCTCTTTGCAACAAGCGGTCTCGCACTTCACTATTTTCCTTGAGCACGAACACGGCCGATTGGCCATCCCGCCAACGCAAATCGATATTTCCCTGGCAGAACCAGCTTGGCATGAAGAACACCTTTTGCGCCTGCTCAAGGAACGGCTAGGCCGTGTCGAATTGGCGGCGCCAGTGGTCGCGGTACGGCTTGAGGCCACTCAACTAGAGCCGATGCTGCCGCCGAATGCGACCTTATTTCCTGAACCCGGCGGAACCCCAGCCGATTTTCGAAGGTTGCTTGAGTTATTGGTAGCTCGCCTTGGACAGGAAAATGTACTTGGCCTTGCCGACACGGACGATCACCGACCGGAGCAAGCAAATGCATGGCTTCCGGCCACCGGGAAGCGCTTGCCCCAGCCCAGCGGCACGGAATGCCTGGATCGTCCATTTTGGCTGCTGCCCAAGCCGGTAGCATTGCTAACGAGGGATGACCGCCCGTTTTATGGATCGCCGCTCAAGTTGATCTTTGGACCGGAACGCATTGAAGCTGGCTGGTGGGATGATGCGATCGCTGCGCGAGACTACTTCATTGCGCAAGGCGCTGACGCAAGCTGCTACTGGATTTACCTCGAGCGAACGCAACATGCTCGCTGGTATTTGCACGGGCTTTACGCTTGAATCGCTATGGTCCCTCTATCAAGACTGCCGGCATATGCCGAGCTACAGTGCTTCTCCCACTATACATTTCTTCGCGGCGCATCCAGTCCGGAAGATTTGGTGAAGCGCGCTGCCGATCTGGGATATGAAGCATTGGCCATTGCCGATGAATGCAGCCTTTCAGGCGTCGTAAAAGCACATACAGAAGCGAAAGCGGCCGGATTACATTTGATCATCGGAAGCCAGATGAATTTAACGCCGGAAAATGGGAGCCCCGCGTTTAATCTCATTTTGCTGGCGATGAACAAAAATGGATACGGCAACCTCTCCGAGCTTATTACGGTAGCGCGTACCCGCGCGGAAAAAGGTCATTATCTGGTCCGCCCGCAAGACATTGCAAATCCGGTAGCAGATCTTGCGCATCTACGCGGCATGCCAGACTGCCAGTTAATTCTCGCCCCCGCGTATGGAATCGATTACGACACCTTATCGCAACAGGCAGCCTGGCTGGTGCAGACGGCGCCAGGCCGCGCGCGTATCGCGATGACACTGCATCATCGATCGAAAGATGACAAGCACAAGGCCACCGTTAATATGATCGCGGAAGAATACGGCTTACCGATTGTTGCGACGGGCGATGTATGCATGCATGTAAGGTCCTACAAACCAGTGCAAGACACGATGACGGCAATCAGATTCAATATACCGATTGCCGAGTGCGGATACCGACTGGCATCAAATGCCGAGCAGCATCTGCGTTCAAGATTACGGCTTGGCAATCTCTATAGCCGCGAATGGCTGGACGAGTCGGTCCGCGTAGCGAAGCTTTGCACCTTTTCGCTGGATGAACTGCGGTATGAATATCCCGATGAATTAGTGCCTGAAGGCGAAACCCCGGCAAGCTATTTGCGAAAGGAAAGCTATATTGGCGCTCACTGGCGCTTCCCCGGCGGCATCCCCGACACCGTGCAGCAGCAACTTGAAGCCGAGCTGGCACTGATCGCCGAACTACGCTACGAGCCGTATTTCCTTACCGTCTACGACATTGTGCGGTTCGCACGCGCACAACGTATTCTTTGCCAAGGGCGCGGCTCTGCTGCCAACAGCGCCGTGTGTTATTGCTTAGGCATAACGGAAGTAGATCCAGCGCGCGGCACCCTGCTTTTTGAGCGTTTCGTCTCCAAAGAGCGCAACGAGCCTCCCGATATCGACGTCGACTTCGAACATCAGCGGCGCGAAGAAGTTATCCAATACATTTATAACAAATATGGTCGACTGCGCGCTGCGCTGAGCGCTGTTGTGATTTCCTACCGGCCGCGCAGCGTATTACGCGACGTTGGTAAGGCCCTCGGCGTGGATTTAATCGTGGTCGATAAAGTTGCAAAGGCACGGCATGGATGGGGCGGCCGGGCTGATTTAACGCAGAGGTTGCTCGATTGCGGCTTTGATCCAAATTCATCCATTGCTGAAAAATGGAGTGAACTCACGGAGAAGCTGATGCGCTTCCCCCGGCACTTGTCACAACATCCGGGCGGCTTCGTTATTTCCCATGGCAAGCTCTCAAGGCTGGTGCCTATTGAAAACGCTGCAATGGAAAATCGCAGCATCGTGCAGTGGGATAAGGATGATCTCGATGCTGTCGGGCTGTTAAAGATCGATATTCTGGCGCTCGGCATGTTGAGTTGTATTCGTCGTGCGCTGGAAATAGTTTCTGCGCAAAGAGGCGAGCCCTTCGAGCTGCAAGATATCCCAGCCGAAGATTCAGCTACCTACGACATGATCTGTAAAGCCGATACCATCGGCGTATTTCAAATCGAAAGCCGAGCGCAAATGTCGATGCTGCCGAGGCTGCTACCGAGAAAATTTTACGATCTGGTAATCGAAGTCGCGATCATTCGGCCAGGACCAATCCAAGGCGGCATGATTCATCCTTACTTGCGGCGCAGGCAAGGTATCGACCCGGTTACCTACCCCAGTGCAGACATGGAAAAGGTCTTGCAGCGCACTTTAGGCATTCCGATTTTTCAAGAGCAGGTCATGCAAATTGCAATGGTTGCGGCAGGATTCAGCGCGGGCGAAGCGGATCAGCTACGCCGGGCGATGGCGGCATGGAAACGTAAAGGCGGTTTGGAGCAGTTTGAAGACAAATTGTTGCGAGGCATGGCGCAACGAGGATATGCACCTGAATTTGCAAGCGCCATTGTTGGTCAAATACGCGGCTTCGCAGAGTATGGATTTCCGGAAAGCCATGCCGCCAGCTTCGCGCTACTGGTCTATGCAAGCTGCTGGCTAAAGCGCCATGCCCCGGCCGCATTTCTCACGGCGCTGTTAAACAGTCAGCCGATGGGGTTTTATTCCCGCTCGACCCTGGTGCAAGATGCGCTGCGGCATGGCGTCATTGTGCTGTCGGTGGATGTTTGCCAAAGTAACTGGGAGGCCTCGCTTGAAACCGCGGATGGCGATGCGTCGGCAGTACGGCTGGGATTGAATAATGTTAAGGGCATGGAACAAGAAGCTGCATGGCGAATTGAGGAGGCGCGCGCCATCAGGAAATTTTCTAGCGTGAACGATCTCGCTGACCGTGCACAGCTTGACCGAGGCCACTTGCAAGCACTGGCGGCGGCGAACGCGCTGGCATCATTAGCGGGAAACCGGCGGCAGGCGTCTTGGCAGGCGGTCGCTAGCGTGCCCGCCAAAGGCTTGTTGAGACCGGCAGCGATTGCCGAAGAAGCACTAGTGCTCGATCCCCCTACCGAAGGGCAAAGTATCGTCTCGGATTACGACAGTATCGGCTTGACGCTGGGACGTCATCCACTCGCATTGCTCAGAGACAAATTAAGTCAACTACGCTTCCTCACTTCGGCGTTCCTAAACACCTGCGAAGATGGGAAGCTTGCCCGGGGTTGCGGCATCGTGACTGTCCGCCAACGCCCCGCAACATCCAAGGGCGTGGTGTTCGTATCGATAGAAGACGAGACCGGAACAGTCAATGTAATCGTATGGCCGGACTTGGCCGAGAAGCAGCGTAAGGAACTGCTGAGCGCATCGCTATTGGGCGTATATGGCCGCTGGCAAAATCAAAATAATGTCCGACATTTAATCGCGATGCGGCTCGTTGATTTATCGGCGATGCTGGGGCAGCTTTCGACGAAGAGCCGGGATTTTAGTTAATTACTACTGAATCTACGTCGTTGCTCTGGACCGCTGATGTCATTTCCGCTGTTTGCTAAGAACCGACAGGGTCAAGTCGAGTCTTAACTTTGGAGCGGCGCCATTGCATTCGACAGCGGCGTCACTTCTTAATAATCTTTCAACATTTATCGTGCTTAAACAATAAGAGGAACCACCATGGAACACGGAATACTTGCTTGGTTGATTATCGGTGCAATTGCCGGCTGGCTCGCTGGCGTTTTAGTTAAAGGCGGTGGATTTGGCGTGCTAGTCGATATCCTCATTGGTATTGTTGGCGCATTTATCGGCGGCTGGCTTGCCGGCGCCACCGGCATTGCTGTTGGTGGAGGCATGATTGCCTCGATCGTTACTGCAACAATTGGTGCGGTGATCTTGCTGGTCATTTTGCGGCTTATCAGGCGGGCTTAGTAAGCGTTCTGAAAATGAAAAGGGCGGCGATAAATTCGCCGCCCCGCTCGGTGCTCTAGCCAGTGTTGATATTCATCGAAAATTGGTTTTCACCAATTACATACTAACTATCCGCAATTTTAACTTGGCGAAATTATTCTTCTCTTGTTACCGCCCCCCCTTCAGAATGAACTTGCGTCATAATCACCAAGTGACGAGTGACGCGTGGTAAGTAATCCGACGAATCTTCCTCAGAGAAAAATATGAAAAAAACAAATCTCCAGGCTGGCAGACACTCCCTGCGCCGTATCCTGATCGCTGCCGCACTGATAGCTTCCGCCGGCATCGCACATGCCCAGGAAAAGCTGACTTTTCCGTCGGCCGATTTTGCAGACAAATATAAGATGTCCCACGCAAAAGGAACGCCGACACAGGTATTCGGTTATCTGACAATGCCCAGCATTCCTGTAACGGGAAAAATTCCGGTGATTGTCATCGCGCATGGCAGCGGCGGCGTAGAACCGAAAGACAGGGATTTTTGGGCGCCGTATTTCAATAAACTGGGTTTTGCCGCTTTTATCGTCGATTCCTTTACCCCCCGGGGCGTAAGCAGAACAGTCGATGACCAAACACTGGTCAGTCGAGCGGCCAATACCGTTGACGCTTTATATGCGCTGAAATTTCTTGCCGCCGATCCCAGATTCGACGCCGGCAGAATTGGCATCATCGGCTTCAGCCGTGGCGGCGATGCGGCGACCGAAGCCGCAACGCGTTCATTTAAAAATAATGTACTGCCTGAAAATACGGACCTTCAGTTCGCTTTCCACATACCGATGTATTTAGGATGCCAGGACGGCCGGTATCGCAAAAACGATAGCTTCGACAAGACCGGGGCGCCTATGCTTTTTCTGTTAGGCAGCAAGGACAATTACACGCCCGCAGCGCAATGCACCGACTTGATCAAGGATTTACAGACGGAATACCCAAGCGCAATCGACTACCGCATTTATGATGGCGCGAATCACAGTTTCGATGAGAATTACGGCGTCAAATATGATGGGAACGGGGTCACTTCCCGCGATTGCGCGGTCCTGGAAATCGACATCAAAACCTGGGCCAAACGTGTAGTGGCTACTAACGAAGTTTTGACGCCGGCAAGAGAGAAGGAATTCTATAAAAGCTGTGTGACCAGGGGCGTCACCTGGGGCTCGCAAAACACAAAATACCGTGACATGGCCGCCGTAGATATTGAAGCCTTTCTCAAGCGCATAAAAATCATCGAGCAGTAGTAGCAGGCAAGCGCCGCTTGTGGGTACGGACGAACATATCGACCGGCGCGCAACCAGTGTCCTGATCGGACGCGGCTAACGTCCCATTGTCCTGATCAAGAAATCCTTTACATCCTCTTCTGCCTTATTACCCTGCGCGATGTTGGAGCCGGACGATACCCCGCGGATGACGCACCCTTTATTCTCCGCTTTCACCTCGTTGACGGATGGATATTTTTCGCCAGTTAGCAAATGATAGTATTCGACATGCTGAACGTCATACATCACCTGCGGGCATCTATTCGCCGTCGTGGCGTTGCGATGATATGTAAAATTTTGACGTGGATTGTCGAAGGCGTGATACGCGCCAGGATAGACATGCACCTCCACGGCCTGCCCGTCCCGCTTCATGATTTCCGCAAAATTGACACAAAGTTTCGCCGGGGTGTAATCGTCTTTCTCTCCCAACGCCAACATTAGTGGCGCACCTGTCAACGGTGGTGGCGGAATTTCCCACCAGACCGCCGGACAGCCCGGATAAAACCCGATGACTGTCGCGAACTTGAGATCATCGTCAATGATCCCTTTCCGGAACGACTCCAGTATCATCTCCAGGGCAACGCTGCCGCCACGCGAAAACCCGATCTGCCCGATTTTTTTTGGATCGATGCGGGGATCGGTGCTCAGCAGTTTCAATGCAACCAGCGCATCGGCATCATTGCCGGCTGGACTGAGCTGGCTCTGATCATCCATGGTGCTGACAATTCCACGCCCACCGAAGGAATCTACGACGAACGCCGCAATACCCATCTCATTGAACGCGCGCACCCAACGGTCATCCTTCGGCCCCACACCGGCCGAGCCGGGGGAAATGACCATGGCGGGGATCTTCCCCTGGATTTGCTTAGGCATGGTCAAGGTGCCCCAGATAAGGGTCGGCTTCTTATCGTACTTGCGATGAACCAGTTCCCATTTGCTTTTGGGGGTTACGCTATTGAAATAAATCCTGCCGGTGGGCTGGCTGGACAGATCGCTGAAGACCTGTTGAGCGTGCGCGGCAGTCAACGGCATCACAATGAAAAAACCAACGAGAAAGATACATCGCAAAAATTTCTTCACGAAATCATCCCTAAAAATGATTACCTAAAACGAAACAAACATGCGAGGCAATGTTGTATTACCGCTGGAAGGTAAGCAGCCGTCCAGTTCATGGCTGTAGCGCCATCGTCTTCGTTAGAAAGGCTTTTACGTCCGCTTCCGACTTATCGCCCTGTGCGATATTGGCGCCGGTCGATACGCCACGCGTAATGCAGCCCTTATATTCCGTCTCCATCGCCTCGAAAGAAGGATATTTTTCGCCGGTGAGCAGATGGTAGTAGGCGACATGCTGGATATCGAGGATCACCTGCGGGCATTTTCCGGCCGTCGTGGCGCTGGGAAAATACTTGAAATACTGCCGGGTATTATCGAAGTCGTGATAAGCCCCCGGATAGACATGCACCTCAAGGGCCTGTCCATCCCGTTTCATTATTTCCGCAAAATTGAGACACAGCTTCGCCGGGGTGTAATCGTCTTTTTCTCCCAACGCCAGCATGAGCGGCGCGCCAGCCAATGGCGGCGGCGGCACCTCCCACCAAACCTGCGGGCAGCCTGGATAAAATCCTACCAGCGCGGCGAACCGTAAATCATCGTCGATCACGCTTTTCCTGAAGGACTCCAGCACCATATCCATCGCAACGTTGCCGCCACGGGAAAACCCGATCTGCCCGATTTTTTTCGGATCGATGCGGGGATCGGTACTCAACAGCTTAAGGGCAAACAGGGCATCGGCATCGTTGGCGGCCGGGCTCAATTGGAACTGGTCGTCCATGGTGCTGGCGATTCCGCGCCCGCCGAAGGAATCGACTATGAACGCGGCAATGCCCATCTCATTGAACGCCCTCACCCAACGGTCGATATCCTTCTGCTGCACGCCGGCCGAACCGTGGGAAATCACCATGGCGGGAATTTTGCCCTGGATTTTCTCCGGCATGTATAAAGTCCCCCAAATCACGATTGGCTTCTTGTCGTACTTTCGATGGATCAACTCCCACTTGTTTTGCGGGGTGATGCTGTTGAAATAAATCCTGCCGGTCGGCTGGCTGGACAGATCGGTGTAGACCTGTTGCGCCTGCACCGAAGGCGCGGTCAACGCCGCAGAAAAGGAGACAATCAATAGGTATAGCAAACACTTTTTCACAAATCTGCTCCCCGAAATTATTTTTTGACCGATTCGACAGCTAAAATTTAAAAGAGACGATGAAGTGCAATCAATGATGGCGCTTAGCGGTGCTGAGCAATATTTCAATGACCGTAGAACGAAGCGCGCAAAACATTCATTTTTTCAAAATCAATTCTTTGCTGGGTCTCTTTTTCAAAAATACCGATATCCCATTTCATCTCGGTATTGTCGACATAGGCTTTGAATTGATAGATTTTTCCTGGCTCGGCTCTAAATCGATGGGTTAACGGCTTGCTAAAGTACCGCGCTGAACTAATCTCCGCGGTTATTGAATGCTCTCCCGGCGCGAGTTGGTATTGATCGAAATCTGTGATTCCGAGCCATTTCCCATCTATTTCCTTGATCCTTGCTTCCGATTTCGCTCTATTTGGAAATTCCATTAAAGCCATATCGGATTTCGCGGTCGCTTCGCTTCCATACGTTTGATAGACGCCGCCGCATCCTGCCAAAATTTGGCAACATAGCGATGCAGATAGCATCCACCGGATCGAACGGAACATAATGGTGTCCAAGTACATTATTAAACTAATCGACTCATTTGAAAGCCGCCGCTGTCCCAAATCTCATTAACCGCTTAACAGGAACGCGTTGATTGATTGAAGGATTTATTTTTACCGCAATCGCCATATCCCGATCGAAATTATCTCTTATCTCAAACGAGTTTCGCCTTGCACACGAGGTAGGCATAAATATTTCACCAAGATAAGTTGTTTCTCCGGGAAGGACTTCAAATAACATGTTTGGAGTTTGAATGGTATGTAGATAGGGATTCAATATACCTGTAGAAAAATAGTATTTTCCAGGATTGAGCCGCAAAGCATTCACCGTCCCATGATGATCGGGAAAATCACTTTTATTTACATAGCTGTCCAAGAACATTGGCGGCATGCCCTCCACAAGGTTGGTAGTATTTAAATACCGAAGGATCAAATCCGTTGCGAACGAAATGCAGTACTCCGTTGCGCCCATAGAAAAAATTACCACTCCGCTTTCTTTTTCCGAAAACGTTTTCTCAGGTATTAAAGAAACCGCACTTTTGTTAGTTATGGATCCACATGCAGATAATAAGAAAATCACTGCCAACATCACCAGATTTTTTATTTTCATAAAGAGTCTAAATTTTTCAAATTTCATATAACGGACGATTCAGATCAGTCTAATTTTTTTTGTAGGCATTTGTTCTAATTAAGAGGCCACTTGGTTCGAATAAGTACGTAATCGCGATGCCATTCTTGAGGTTGTACAGATATACAAATCGCCCGTCTGGATTGTGATCTTCATGTGCAGGCGGCTGCCCCAAACACGTCTTGATTTGTTCAGCTGAAGAGAGGCCATTTGCAAAACCATCGAGTCTCTCTGGACATGCAGATTTTGGCGGAGCAACATCCGGTTTTGGTTCTTCCGCATATACGATTTCCGTGGCTGCAACAATAGTAAGTAGTGCGAAAATGGTAGCGACATACGATGGACTCATCTTTTCCCCTTTAATTTTGTGGCATCGATTTCAAAGCAACTGATGTCGGCACATCCTTCCAGCTCATAAGTATCGTATCAATTCGAATACCATTTTCCTTAAGCCATACCGCCATCGCAGGGCCGACCTGCTGTCCGTAAAAACGATGTGAATAGACCACGACCATTCCAGCACCATCTACCAAGATAAAGCGAGCGAATACAGCTTCAAGAAAAGCGGGATCCCCAAGGACGGCCGCTATAAAATGCTCCGCAGAATGGTCGCCAATTTTAGGCTTTGAGTCAGTTCTTAAGACTTTCCCATGATCTTGGTAGTTACTTAGAACCTTGTTGGCTGTGGCCGCCAACTGATCACCATCTTTAACCACGTCAAGCACGTTAATGGTAACCATGTCATTCCATCTATTGAGATCACCGTCAGCTTTTGGCGTGAACTCGTTTTGGCCATTTTTCGACCAGCGATGAAAATAATCGACGCCGTCAAAACTGAATTCAGCCACTTTCTGGTCAGATGAATCTGTGGTTTTTGCATACGCGGCAGGCAGTGCAAGAGTGCCTAATAGCCAAATAATGACAAAAAATCCTGATGTGAGGCGCTGCCAAAAATTCATTTCAATCCCTCTCAAAAATACACACTGCATTTGCAGTGCAATGTTTTAGGCTTCATGCAATATTCAAGGCGATAACAGCGTAAGGCACTCACGATACAAAGCATTGGCCGAGACGGCACTCAAAGCCAAGCAGTCCCACTACGTACCGGCGATAGCATTTCATGCACGCTATGTGTCATTAATATAAGGAACGCAAGCAGCGCTAGGTAATAAAATGTGTAGGTTGCCTTCACCGATCGCTCGATACCGTAATAGCGCATATTTTCTGGGCTGGTTGGATCATATTTCCAAGCACGCATCAATTGCGGTAGCGCCATAACAGCTACTAAAATCAATAGCGCATTGGGACGGTAAATAAATAAAGCAATGAGCACGGGCACGCCGGCAAACCAGATGCGTGGGGATAGCACTGCAGTGATGCGTCCGCCATCCAGCGGAGATATCGGAATCATATTGAACAAATTCAAAAAGAAGCCCGAATAAGATAGTGCCAACAGCAGTGGGCTATCGAAATGACGCGCCAAAAAATAACAGAGAAGCGCACCCAGTGTTCCCAGGACAGGACCTCCCAGCCCCACGTAAGCTTCCGTTTCGGCGTCGTGCGGCATTTCCTTCATCTGAATCCATGCGCCCACAAATGGAATAAAGGTAGGCGCACCCACTGCCAAACCCCTTTTCTGTGCCGCCAAATAGTGACCAGCTTCATGCACAAATAACAGCAAGACGAATCCAATGGCAAAATTCCAGCCGTACAACATGGCATAGGCGGCAATAGAAAGCAGCATGGTGCCGCTGGTCATTAGAATTTTTCCAAACTTCAGACCACTGAACAGCAGAAATAGCAATTTGATCATTAGACGCCCGCTAATTTATACATGACCGTTCGGTGTCGGGTGTTACTTATCTTCGGCGTTAACGGCGGGAGAATCCGTAGAGAGCAAAGCCGGCTCCTGCATCGGCGTAGGCATCATTGCCGGCACTTTCGGTTTTCGCATGAAAAACTTCTTTATTGAGATACCGAATGCTGCCGCGGCCAGGAGGCCGACCTTTAGGAATTTTGCTGCGAATGCAAGAATAAGTGCGATGAAACCGAGTTTCTTAACTGCGACACCGACGATCAGGGCGCCTAAACCATATTCGGCGATGTGATCGGTTGCGGCACTGAAATCTGTATAACGTTTACCATCGTCAAATTTGATATCGGCAAGCAGATAATTGGCTGTGGGTTTGTCCTGCATGAGTTGGGAGAGCCGTGTAACCATTGTCAGCGATAAGAAACCATCCCGCCCCAAGGCGATGGTTCGATAATTGACAATATCTGCATCGCTTGCCGCATGGCCTTTATTACGAATGATGGCCGACCAATAAAGCCGATGCACCTTTGGATCGTAATTGGGTAGCTCTGCCCAGCCGGAAACTTCCAATTCGGGAATACCACGCTCTTTACGCGCCGTATTGGCTTGTTCGGTCCCCTTTTTCAGATTCTCAAGCATGTCGTCTGCTTTCCAGTCACGGGCGTCGTCATCACGAACGTAACCGTCTTGTTGGAGAGAAACCAAAGCGAGCCAACTTGCGCCTTCCCCGAGCGGAACGATCAGGCCCAATAATGACTTTTCGTCGACTATATCGCCCGCCGCGCGTAAATAACGGGCTGCAGCAGCAACAGGAATAAAGCCGTCGCCTTTCGGTAGTGAGAAGTTTGCCTGATCTTTGAAGCGAATCGTTGCCGGCCCCTGCACCATCACTTTTAAAGCTTCTTCTTGCGCGGTTTGAATTTCTTTTTTGGTCGCTTCGGTTTGGGCGGAAACGCCCGTTGAGAAAAGTATCGCGGCGAGCAGGCACAAACATTTTTTTGAAGGTCATGGCGTTTTTTATATTTTTAAAGTGAGCCGGTAACTTTTGAGACGCGTTTTTATTTCCCCTTGCGTCCTGATAGCGCGAATCATTTTACCTTTGCGATATTTACTTGTGTAAGCACAAATTCACCACAAGCGTAAATATATGTAAAGAAATGATCGACCCAAAAGGTGGCCCAATCAACCCACAAGCGCATGTGATGCCCAATCCGTGCGTCGTCATCACTTACGTTTTAACTTCACCCGGTATGTTTGTCCGGCTCAAACCTTTCTGGAATACGCCAGCGCGCGACCCGCCTCCTAGTCATTTTTCTCGACTCGCTCGACCGCGAGCAGCCAATCGCAGATCATTTTGCTGATCCATTCCGGATCATCATGCGGCAAATCATGGCCGGCCCAAGGGTGCATTGCATGCGCAGCCCCCCATTGCGCAGCGATGCGCGCCGAGCAAGCGGGATCAACGAGACGATCCAATCCGGAAGACAGCAATAAAACAGGACAGCACGGCGCTTGCCGATCGGCCCGGAACCGGGCCGCCGCCCAAAGCTGCCGCAAACCGTTCGCGGCACTCACCGGCGCGGTCCTCCGAATCTCTGCCCATGCAGCGATATCGTCAATGACGGTATCGCTGCGGTTGCACGTGAGGGCGTGGATAATCCGTTCACTTGTTTCGGGATTCGGCCAGGCGCCGACGAGGTGTGCAAGCGCAGGCCACGCCGCTGGCCGAAGGCGTTCCGTCATGCGGCAGAACGGTTGCATACTCGTGTTGACGAGAACCAGGCGCTCGATCTCTTCCGGATAACGTTGCGCCCACGCGGTGCCAACCATTCCTCCCAGCGACATGGCCAGTAGCCGGTACGGCGCACGCATGCCCAGCGCGGCCGCGCTGGATCGAGCGAACGTCATCATTTCAAGAATGCCGAGCGGCGCTCGCAATGCGTTCTCCCGGCCGTTTCCAGGCAGTTCAAGGAGCATCATACGTTCTGCGGCGACAGCAAAATCGGATTCCCGGTCAAACAGCGCCGGGAAAGATCCCCAGTGACGCGCCTCGCGGGTGAGCCCACGCAGCAGTATCCAAGTGCTCATCTAGTAGTGTGCTGCCAGTGTTCCGTCGCGCGCTGCAGTAGCTGCTGACGGAGATCGTCTTGCGGCAGCCACCGATGCGACGCAAAGGCTGCCCTGGTCAGGAATTCAAAAAAACTGGCATGCCGGCGCAGGACGCGCTCTGTTCGGTGGGCTTTGATGGGATTGAAAATACCGGCACGCGAAAAAATCTGGCGGGGATTTTTTTTGATCCATCGCCAAGACCCCAGCTCCAGCGTCATCGGCAAGAAAATGTTGGGTGCGCGCGTTTGATCGTACGCACAGTCCCACAGATCGCCATGGAGGAGATAGCGATGACTTTGCGGCTCGAATATGTATGCGTGATGCGGATAGGCTTGTTCGAACATGGTCTTGAGCAAGTACATTTCAGGGAAATGCATCATGTGCCGAACCGTCCGCGCGTAGGGAAACCAGATACTATCGCCCCAGCCAAAACCGGAATGGCAATCGAGTGCGAAACTAAGCGGCCGCGACATCAACTCTTGCTTCACAATGGCCAGCAACGCGGCACTTTCGAGCTCCATCGAACCGTTGCCGGCCCCGCGATACCACGGCAGCCAAGGACCGATTCGCTGACCGCCCGCGAGGAACGGAACAGGTCCTTCGGCGTCTTGCGGTGCGTTGCGCATGAGATCGACGCCGTTCGGGTTGGATCGGGTTCCCGCCCACATTCCGCCGGGATTCACGATGGGCATGAATACCAGCCGGACCGCGTTTAATTGCGCATGTAGTTGCTCGTCCCATTCCAAACGTCGCAGCAAGGCGCGCATATAGTCAAGAATGAGCTGTGTTCCGATTCGCTCCAACCCGTGCACCCCGCCGAAAAATCCAATAGCAGGCGCATCTGGCGCATTCGATCCGATCGTTGCGATCAGAAGCGGAAAAGATTGTTTGCCGACGCGTATTTCGGAGACCGTGCGGCTCTCGAACCGGCACCCCTCCCCGGCCAGAATCGACTTGAGATCATCAAGCTCGGCGAAGCTGGTTGCACCAACGCTTGACTCGCTCATGTCAGCAGATCCTATTGGATGCGCGAGCGGCGGCTGGGCGCCGCCATCACTCAATAAATCTTACCAAGAAAACAATCCGCGTCCGGCAGAATATTTCTCATTGTTGTATTTCCCACAGACACGGTGGCTTGAACTGCCGATAGCAGCTGATGCGGCGCGCCCGGCGACGCGCACACTACGCGCGCAGCCCGTCGTTATCCATCCAGTGCCAGGCCGCAATAGTGCCGTCGAGCAAGCGTTCTACCGCGGCGTCCGGAACATTTTAATGTTTAGCGAATCTAATAAATACTCAGTTCGATTGAATGGAGGAAATGATTATGGACAGCAAAAATAGTCTGAAACGTTGGCAAGACTGGGGGAATTTGCTAATCGGTGCTTGGTTGTTTATTTCCACCTGGGTAATGCCGTATCCATCCGGTATGCCGAATGCAACCTTGAATGCACAAGTGTTAGGCGCTGCTATCGTGATTTTTGCAGCATGTGCCGTTTATATGCCAAGAGTATGGGAGGAGGGACTCAATACGGTATTAGGTATCTGGATGATTATCTCGCCATGGGTATTGCAATTTTCGTCTTCCAGGACCGTTACAGTGAACGCAGTTATTGTCGGTCTGCTGGTCACTACCTTTGCTATTTGGGCAATGGTCCGCGATCAAAAGGTCGAGAAATGGCTGGTGGAACATCACATGCTTCACTGATTCTGTCTAACGGTGTGCATTAGCTACAGGACTGGATCGCTTTGGTATTCAATGATATGGCGCCGGATGGGTCGAAAAACGTTGTGTCGACCAACACAATAAACTGGTCATCGCACTGAGCATCACACCTGCCATTCGTGAAGCTCACAACCATCTTAAATCCCGCGTAAAATGCAGCGATCGCGGGTGTCGCTCAATGGTAGAGCAGAAGCTTCCCAAGCTGATATATAAATCCATATGTGGAAACGCTTTGCGCGGTGTTTCGGCTCCGCAAAATTCGTTTTTAAGCGTCGCTGCAGCCCAATGAAATCAAGAAAAATATTATTTTTCTAATGGCTCGCATTTACGCATAGATACAGAGACATCATAAAATAATAAAAAGGATAAAAATGTTTAACACATTCAAAAAAGTTATTGTTCTCTACTGGATGTTTTTATTTTCGGCATTTTTTTCCCCGGCAACAGCGCAAGAAATTAAAAACCGCTTGGCCTCAACGGATAGCGGTCATATCGATTTCATGTCTGCAAATCGGCGCACAACGTTTAGCCAAATGTATAAAAAAGCCGTGATATTTGATGAGGCAATTTATGGTGAGCTGAGCTTCCCCAAGGGAATGCGGCCAGGGGACGCTGTACCTGCGGTGGTTATAATGCATTCGAGCAGCGGCGTTACCGACACTATTTATAACTGGGCGCAATATTTTAATGACATGGGTATCGCAAGTTTCGTCGTGAACTCGTTCACCCCCCGGGGAATTCAACGCACTGCTGAAGATCAATCGCTCTTGAGCTTTCCAGCGTCGGCAGCAGACGCTTTGAGCGCACTTCAATTGCTGGCCACGGATCCCGCTATCGATTCTAAAAAAATTGGTGTCATAGGATTTAGCCGAGGGGGTGGCGCATCGTTACATTCAAGCTTCGAGAAAGTACGCCAATCGGTAATCAAGGACGATACCAAGTTCGCAATCCATCTCCTTTTTTACCCAAGTTGTTCTGAATACGCAAAAACAACCGGCGCGCCAATACGGATTTTTATTGGAACAAATGATGCCTATAACACCTTGGAAGGCTGTCAATATAATGTCGCGGCCTTGCAGTCAACCGGCGCTGACGTCGAAATGACTGTCTATGACGGCGCAGAGCATGGATTCGATACCACTGGACCTCGCTACCTTTGGGTAATGAATGCAACGACAGCCAGAGATTGCACACCCGGCACAATGAATATCGATAACGGCCAAGCTGAGTTAATCGATGGGAAAAAATTATCAGCTCAAGATTTCGTCGACTATCGTCACAGTTGTACTAAACGAGGCTTGCATGTTGGAAGCAATCCAAAATACCGTGAAATGTCTCGCGTAGCGGTAAAGCAATTGCTACAGAACCAGTTCGGTCTGGCACAATAAGTCATGTAACGTAATGGCGAAATACAGAGGTCCAACCCTGTCTAGTTTGCAAGCGCCATTACACCTCAAAGAATCCGGCCATCTCATTTTCCATCACACCTGCTGCTGACTGTCTTTTAATTTTTTGCCCCTATCGATCCTGCGGCGGATAAAATATCAATCTCCAGTAACTAGTCACTACTCTTCATGAAACAAATAATCACTAGCATCCTAATCGGCGTTGCCCTCTATTTTCTGTATCCAATTATCAGCAGATTTATTCCGAATCATCATTTATTGATGTTGGCTATTTCCGGCGGACTGATTTCTTATCTCGTAGCATTGACCATGGATAGATTTAATTAAAGCCAAGAGGTATGCAAAGAACATTGTCGATGACTATTCGTTGATAAATTCTTTGATAGCAGACAGAAACATGTGCGGCTCCTGCAGTTGCGGCACGTGGGCGCAACCCGGCAGTATTTGCAAGCGCGCATGCGGCAGCCCGGCCGCCAGTTCCTCCGACATCGCCGGTGGCGTCGCTTCGTCCTGCTCGCCCACCAGCACCAGCACCGGCGCTTGGACCGCGGCCAGATCGCTGCGCAGGTCCAAGCTAGCCAGCGCGTTGCAAGCCTGCTGGAACGTCTGCGTATCCATGTCCACAAAGCGCTGGCGGCGTTCTGTGATCAGCTCCGGATTCTGGCTCTGGTAGGCGGGAGAAAACAAGCGTCGCATTGCAACATCGGCGATGCGATCGAGCCCATGTGCGGACACGGTCGCCGCCATGCCGAGGAAGGCAGCGCGGCCTGGTTCGGAAAATGCCGCGCCACAATCGGCGAGCACCAGGCGCCGGGCAATGCCAGGATGGCGTATGGCCACCATCAATGCCAGGAAACCGCCATAACCATTACCCAGAAAAATTGGCGCCTGCTCCAGCGCCATCAACCTGACGGCAGCGGCGAGCCGCTCGGCCACCGCTTCCATGCCGCCGTCGACCCGATCCGAATTACCGAATCCCGGCAGATTGAGAACAATCACCTGATGGGTGAGCGACAGCGGCCCGGCTATCCGGTCGAAACTGGTGCCGTCGGCCAGCAGGGAGTGGAATAGCACGATCGGCGCGCCCGCCCCACTGACGTGCGCGTCGACACGCTGGCCATCGACGGACAGCATCAATTGCCTGGATGACGCTTCCCTCAGTGCAGTGCTGGTGTTCATGCTGGTGTTCATGCTGCTGTTCATACCATTCCTTTCTTCAAGCGCACCGCTGCCAGCCGCTCCTCTTCCATTTGTTCCAGGCTGCGCCCGCACGATTCCACGCCAAACATTACCACGACAACCACCAGCGCCGTCAGCAGACCAATCATCAATGATAGGACACCGCGGATACCGAAGTTACTAAACAACGCAACAACCACGAACGGCGTCACGATGGTCGCGCCGCGGCCGAAAGTATTGCAGATGCCCGAGGCCCGTAGCCGCACTTCAGTCGGAAACAGTTCCGGAATATAGATGGCAAACAGCAAGGCGACCAGCACGTAAATCGGTACGGTCAGGGCGAAGCCTATCATTGGCAACAACACCGGATCGGTCACAAACGGGTAGATGATGCTGAAAACGATCGCCAGCAGCGACGAAATGACGATGGTCGGCTTGCGCCCCCAGCGGTCGGCCGTCAGCGCGCCAACTGCGGCGCCGATCGGGGC
Source organism: Herbaspirillum sp. (assembly GCA_028291765.1). Taxonomy (GTDB): domain Bacteria; phylum Pseudomonadota; class Gammaproteobacteria; order Burkholderiales; family Burkholderiaceae_D; genus Herbaspirillum. The sequence goes on along the minus strand of JAQGNR010000107.1, from coordinate 7,487 downwards.
GCCGATTGACATCAGCATCGAATACTGGAACGAAGTGGCGATGGTCAGCCCCTGCTTGACGAAGAAGGTCGGCAGCCAGGTCACGAAGCCGTAGAGCAGCGTATTGATCACGATGAGTGCGACACAACCGACAAACATGCGCGACAGCAGTGCCGGGCTCCACAGGCTGGACAGCGCGCGGGATGGCGCCAGCTCTACCGGCGGCGCCGGCGTCGGCAGCGGCAAGCCTCCCGAGGCTTGTGCTTCGATCGTTTGCATCAGCGCCTCGGCCTCGTCGGTGCGGCCGACCGATTCCAGCCAGCGCGGCGATTCCGGCAAGGATTTGCGCATGTACCAGACAAGCAGGCCTCCGACGCCTCCCAGCAGGAACATGGCGCGCCAGGTGAACGTCGGGATCAGGTAGGTGCCGATCAGAGCGGCGACCGGCAAACCGCTGACAACGAACACGGCCATGAAACCGAGCCATTTTCCGCGCACCCGCGCCGGAACGAACTCGGTCAGGGTCGAATAACCGACCACATTTTCTGCGCCGAGGCCGATGCCCATGAACAGGCGCAGCAAGATCAGCACCATCATGTTCGGCGCGAACGCTGCCAAGATTGAGGACAAGCCGAACAGCGCCAGGTTGAATTGGTAGGTAAAGCGCCGGCCGAAACGGTCGCCGAGAAATCCGGTCATGAAGGACCCGAGCATCATGCCGACGAAAGTGACAGATACGAACCAGGCGTTCTGCGCCAGCGTGGAAAACCCGCTGTGCACGGTTGCCGCCAACACTGTTGCGGCGATATAGATGTCGAAGCCGTCGAAGAACATGCCGACCCCGATCAGGGCCATCACGCGACGATGAAAGGCAGATATTGGAAGCCGGTCGAGCCGCGCTCCCGCATTGACAGTGGTAAGCATATTGTCTCCTCTTGGTTTTTTTTACTTAGTGTGGGCGTGCCGGTCTGCGCCGGTCTACGCCAGAAAAAAAATGGCTTAATTCAGACGCGGCTGGCTGGCGGTCTCCTTGTACCAATCGAACGGCGCGTCATCGAGGCGCACCATCACGCTCTTGGTTTCAAAATGCTGGTCGAACGATTCGGTGCCGCATTCACGGCCGATGCCGGAATCCTTGACCCCGCCCCACGGCGATGCCGGATCGAGCCGATGGTGATCGTTGATCCAGACAATGCCGCATTTGAGCTTGGCGGCTACGCGGAGGGCGCGCGTCACATCGTTAGTGCGGACCGCGCCCGCCAGGCCAAACGGCGAATTGTTGGCCAAGGCCAGGCCGTGCTCTTCGGTCGTAAACTTGGTCACCGAAACGAATGGACCGAACACTTCTTCCTGGAAGATGCGCATCTCGGGCGTGACATCGGCGAACACGGTCGGCTCGACAAAGTAACCATTTTTCAGCGCCGGGTCGACCGGTATGCGCCCGCCCGCCACCAGGCGCGCGCCATCCTCTTCCAGGCCGATGCGAATGTAATCAAGGACACGCTTCTGCTGGCGCGCCGAGACCACCGGACCCAGCTGGACGGAAGGGTCGATCGGATTGCCGATGCGGATCGACTTGGCTTTGGCCGCAAGCTTTTCGACGAACTCGTCGTAAACCTTTTCCTGCACGATCTGGCGGCTGCCGCAAATGCAGGTCTGGCCAGCGCCGACAAAGGCGCCGAAAGCGGCGTAATTGACCGCCTGATCGACATCGAAATCGTCAAACACGAGCACCGGCGTCTTGCCGCCCAATTCCAGCGTCTGGTGAGCAAAATTGCTGCCGGCCAGCGCGCCGGTAATGCGTCCGGCCTCGGTGCCGCCGGTCAAGACCCACTTGGCCAGCCCCGGATGCTCCGCCAGCGCGCGGCCACTTGTCGCCCCGATGCCTGTGATGACGTTGAATACTCCTGGCGGCAATCCGGCCTCGACGAACAATGCCGCCAGCCGCAGAGTCGTCAGCGGCGTGTACTCGGAAGGCTTGACTACCGTGGTACAGCCTGAGGCCAGCGTCGGCGCCAGGCTCTTCATCATGATCATCAAAGGATGGTTGAAGGGCGTCGAATTGCCAACCACGCCGATTGGCGTGCGCAGGGTGTAATTGAGGTAGTTGCCGTCGACCGGGATCACGGCATCGCGGCGAGCAATCGCCAGGCCCGCGTTATAGCGCAGAAAGTCCGGCAGCCGCGACACCTGCGCCCGCGTCTCGTTCAATGCACGGCCATTGTTGATCGTTTCAAGATGGTAGATTTCTTCCAGATTGGCCTCGAACACGTCGGCCAGCTTGTTCAGCAGTCTGGCGCGGGTGCGGTTCGACATACCGCCCCACTCCGCACTATCGAAAGCCGCAGCGGCGCTTTTCACCGCCCGGTCGACGTCTGCATCGCTTGCATGACTGATCTGCGCCAGTAATTCGCCGGTGGCCGGGTTCACGACGTCCAACAAGTCAGGCCGTGTCGCCGCAACCTCCTGGCCATCGATGAACAATCCATGCACTGCTATCGTGCCTGGCCCGCTGCTTTTTAGCATGCTAGACATCTGGCTATCTCCTTGTTGTTATGTGATTGAAAATCAAGGCACTACGATTAAGCGCTCAATCGCTTCGCTTACCCGTTTTGCCGCTGCGGCAATATGCTTTGCCCCCAAGCGCTCGGCGCGCTTGAATTGCCGGTCGCGCAGCGCGTCGATAATCTGGCAATGCTCTTCTACAAGCCCATCTGTATTACCCTTTTTGGCGTTACGCACGCTAACCCGCACCACCCGCTCCATTTGATCAATCAGCTCACCGAGCAATGCGTATATGCGCGCGTTGCCCGCCAGCTCGGCCAAGGTCAAATGGAATGCCCGGTTATAGGCGACAAATCCGCCTTCCCACTCACCCGCCGCGAAGCGCCGGAATGGCTCCAGCGTTTGTAATTGCGCATCGCTGGCGTCCTGCACAATGCGCTCCATGCAGGCGCACTCCAGGGAGCCGCGCAGATGAAACATATCGCGCACATCGGTCAGCGAGATCGGCGCCACCCGATAACCTTGACGCGGCGTGGAGTTTACTAATCCCTCGCGCTCGAGGCGCATCAAGGCGTCTCGTACTGGCGACTTGCTGATCAGGAAGCGCGCAGCCAATTCAGCCTCCCTGATTTCGGCGCCAGGCGGCAGTTCGCAACTGAGAATTTCGGCACGCAACTGCGCATAAACAGATTCACGCAGTAATGGCGTACCGCTTTGTTTTGGTGGCGTCTCGCCAGCTTCTTCAAACATTTTGTAATATATCAGAGTTAAATTTCAATTAATTTTATGATGTATCACAATTAATTGCAATTTTTATAAATTATTCAAATAAATCAACTGCATATGAATATTTAAAGCTAAGTTCATCAGCATATTTTAATTAAATAATCAAAATTATATGTTTTTGTAATACATCATATATTCATCCAATTGCAGCAAAACGCGATCGTTTTCGAGGATTTTCAGATGGTATTGCAAGCGATTAAAGTCGCGCTTTACTTTCGCTCGACTTGTATTTACTATCTGCAACTTTGCTACACGCCCCACCCCAATTAACGCCGTCAGAATAGTTGTTGATGCGGCAAAACACCGGCATGAATTTGAAAAATATTAAAGCCCGGTCCGTTGGATTATCTTATCGCCCAGACATAGACGGCCTGAGGGCAATTGCCGTTCTGGCGGTTGTCATTTTTCACGCATTTCCCAGCGCGTTTCCGGGCGGTTTTGTCGGCGTGGACATTTTTTTTGTCATATCCGGCTATCTGATCGGTTCAATACTCCTGCTGCAATTAAGCGAAGGCCGCTTCTCATTTCGCGACTTCTATGCGCGCCGTATCAAGCGCATCTTTCCTGCGTTATTGCTGGTGCTGATCGCCTCCTATGTCTTTGGCTGGTTCAACCTGATTGACACCGAGTACAAAGAACTTGGCAAGCACATCGCAGCAGGCGCAGGTTTTGTCTCCAACTTTGCCTTATGGAACGAGGCCGGTTATTTTGATCTTTCGGCGGAGACCAAGCCGCTTTTGCATCTGTGGTCACTGGCTGTTGAAGAACAGTTCTATGCATTCTGGCCCCTGATGCTGTGGGCTTTCCAACGATGGCGCATCAATTCGCTGTTCGCAATCGTCTGCATTGGCGTGGCGTCTTTCGTCCTGAACATTGCGATTGCGCACAGCAATGCCACTGCGGATTTTTACTCGCCGTTCACGCGATTTTGGGAATTGATGATTGGCTGCGGCCTGGCTTATCGACACATCGGCAAGCATAGTGTCTCTTCCGAACATGCAGATGCGTTCGGATGGATTGGCGCAATTCTGATCGGGTTTTCCTTTATGCTGTTTCGCGGACAACAAGGGTATCCAGGCTGGGCGGCATTGCTGCCGACGATCGGCGCTTGCCTTCTGATTGTAGCCGGCCCGGATGGCCCAATCAATCGTCGTATCCTCAAAACCCGGCTTCTGGTCTGGATTGGCTTGATCAGCTTCCCGCTGTATCTGTGGCATTGGCCGCTGCTTGCCTTTGCGCGATTGCAGACAGGCGAAATACCCGCATGGCCGGTTCGCCTGCTTGCCGTGTTTGCCAGCTTCATTCTCGCCTGGATCACCTATCGCCTGGTAGAGCTGCCGATTCGCTTCGGTAAGCGCAATGCGTGGACTATCGCAATGTTGGTACTGGCGATGAGCGCAATCGGGCTGCAAGGATCCAACACCTATCGACGGGACGGATTGGATTTTCGGTTATCCCACATGGCTGCACAGTTCGCCGGCGGCCAACAGAGCACCGGTGAGGGCTGGCGTATCCATAGTTGTTTTCTACAGACCAGTGACAGCATCGACATGTTTGTTCCGTCATGTACTGATTCGGGGACTAGGCCGCTGGTCTTCTTGTGGGGTGACTCACATTCAACTGAGTTGTATCCGGGATTACGCAACCTGCAGTCGCAGTACGACTTTCGTATCGCTGAATATGGCGCAGCAGACTGCGCGCCATTTTTCGGTACAGACGCCAGAAACGAACGCTGCGCGGCAATTCACCAGAACCTGCTCGCAAAAATTCAAAAAGAGCGGCCTGACCTATTGATGATCGGGGGCAACTGGGGAGCAGGTGACGCCGCGAAAATCGGCGACACCGTCGCTGCGTTACGCCAGGCTGGCATTACGCGGCTGGTTATTGTTGGCCCAACGCCGCTGTGGAACGAACTATTGCCAAAAATTTACTGGCTGTATTGGCGGAAATTTCATGAGATTTTGCCAGAGCGCACCTTTTTCGGCCTGAACGCCGGGATGGCGGAAATAGATCAACAGATGCAGGCGGCCGCCAAGCGATTGGGCGTCCCGTATATATCCGCTTATCAGGCGCTCTGTAATCAAGCCGGCTGCGAAACCCGTACAGGGCCAGGCCACGGACAGATTCTGATGACAGATCACGGGCATTTGTCGATCTCCGGTTCCATAGCGCTAATGCAGACTATCGGACCTGGGCTGCTTGGGAATTTGTCGCCGGTCAACATTAGGCGATCGGGATTCAAATTGCATGGCAGCCGCTCTATGCCATAGAGTGTGGCGCATCGCATCGACGGGCCTGCGCCATTAAGCAGTCTTTTGATATTTACGATGGCCGCTGACATCGGCCCCCGCATCGCGCTCGATGCCGATGAATGAGATGACCGAGATCAGCGACAGCGCCGCGACCACCGCGAACGCTACACGGAAATCGGCAAGTGCAAGCTGCGTGCCGCCATGCAGCCAGACCGCGAAATGCAGCGCGATCGCGCCGAATGCGATACCCAGGCCGATCGTCATCTGCTGCGTCACGCTAAACAGTGTGCTGGCCGAGCTCATTGCCGCCGGCGGCACATCGGCGAAAGCGAGCGTATTGATGCCCGTCATCTGCATCGAACGGCACAGACCGCCGATCAGCAGCACCGCAACTATTACCGTGTGCGGCGTGGTCGGCGAAAATGCGCAGCATGCGGCGATCGTCGCCGCCGTCAGCAAGCCGTTGACGATCATCACCGAGCGAAAGCCGTAGCGCTTGAGGATCGGTGTCGTCACCGCTTTCATGCCGAGGTTGCCGGCCGCATACGCAAGCACCAGCAGCCCCGATGCGAACGCGTTCATGCCGAAACCGATCTGGAACAGCAGCGGCAGCATGAAGGGCGCCACATTGACCGCGATGATGTAGAGCGATCCGCCGCCGATCGACACGCGCAAAGTCGGAATACGCAGCGGGCCGAGATTGAGTAGCGGATGTGCCGCGCGCCGCAAGTGGCGCACCGCCAATATGCCGGACAGCGCGCCTGCTGCGAGCACCGCGGCCGCGATATGCCACTGGACGTCGAGCTGGCCGATCAGTTCCATCCCGTACATCAGACACGTCAGCGCCATGCCGCTCAGCGCAAAACCCATCACGTCGAAGGGCCGCCGGCCCGCTTCTTTCTGGTTGGGAATGAAGTAAGCGGTCAGCGCGATGGCGACTATGCCGATCGGCACATTAAGCAGAAAAATCCAGCGCCAGGATGAGTACGTTGAAATGAAGCCGCCGATGGCCGGGCCGATGATCGGTGCGGCCAGGCCCGGCCACATGATGTACGCAATGGAGCGCATCAGGTAGCGCTTCTCGGTGCTGCGTAAAACGATAAGACGACCGACCGGAACCATCAGCGCGCCGCCGATCCCTTGCAGGATCCGCGCGGCGGTGAATTCCCAAAGGCCGTTTGCCATGCCGCACAATAGCGACGCAACCGTAAATATGACGATTGCCCCGCCGAATACGGTACGCGAACCGAAGCGGTCCGCGACCCAGCCGCCGATCGGGATGAATATGGCGAGGGTCAACATATACGCGGTCATGCCGATGCTGACGGCGACCGCCGTTACGTCAAATGTACTTGCCATGTGCGGCAGCGCGGTCGCGATCACGGTCGTGTCGAGATTTTCCATGAAATACGCGCTCGCAACGATTAACGCGATGATCACCGGATGACGGGTTTGTGAATCCATGTTTAGGTCTGTTCGAAGTGAAAAAACTGCCTAATCGCATTGACGATCAGGCAGTTTTTATTAATTGCAGGGTTATTACTATCCGGCAGCCACGCCGCTTGCCACCGGCAGACTGGCGCTGTGGTCGGCCGGTACATCGGCCTGTACATCGGCCGGCGCATCGGCCGGACGCGGCTGATCGCCGGTATGCTCGATCCAGCCGCCCCCCAGGAATTGATACAAATCAACCAGGTTGGTCAGCCGCTGCAGACGCGCGTTAATCAGCAACAATTGCGCGTTATACAGGGTGGTTTGCGCTGTCAGCACGCCCAGGTAGCTATCCACGCCATTGCGATACCGCATATCCGCCAATTCCAGTCCGCGGCTCTGCGATGTGACAAAGCGTTCAAGCGATTCGATCTGCGCGTCGTAGGTGCCGCGAGCGGCCAGGCCATCGGCCACTTCGCGGAACGCGGTCTGGATCACCTTCTCGTAGTTGGCGATTTCGATGCGTTTTTCCAC
>JAQGNR010000011.1 GCA_028291765.1 Herbaspirillum sp. | reverse complement strand
GGTCCGGTGCGATCGATTCGATTACGCCATCGAGAATATTATATTTGCCGATAAAATTGGCTGTGAAAGCTTGGTTCGGACGCTGGAACACGGTTTGCGGCGAGCCGGTCTCGATCACCCGGCCTTCGTTGATCACGATAATGCGATCGGAAAGCGCCATCGCTTCGTTCTGATCGTGCGTCACAAATATGGTCGTTAAGTGGGTCCGATCATGCAGCTCTTTGATCGTGTCCCGCATCTGATCGCGTAAGCGCACATCGAGATTGCTGAGTGGTTCGTCCAGTAGCAGGATTTTCGGCTGCATGACCAAAGCGCGCGCAAGCGCCACGCGTTGTTGCTGTCCGCCAGAAAGCGCCGAAGGTTGACGCTTGGCGAAGCCGGCCAGATCCACCATCGCCAATGCCTCTTCGGTGCGCGACTGGATTTCAGCGCGCGTGAGTTTGAATTTACCGCTTTCAAGCGGAAACGAAACGTTGTGAAACACATCCATATGCGGCCAGATCGCATACGATTGGAACACCATCGCGATAGGACGGCGATTCGCTGGAATTTCGATGCGCTCATCGGAAGAATATACACACTCGTTATCAATGGTAATCGAGCCTGCGCTAGGCTTCTCCAGGCCCGCAATCATCCTCAGCGTGGTGGTCTTGCCACAGCCACTTGGGCCAAGAAAAGTGACCAAATGGCCGGGATCGACTGATATATCGATCCCTTTGACCACGGGATTGGCCGGATCGCCACCCGGGTAATGTTTAACCAGATTCTTGATTTTTAACATGGGTATATGCTCCGGGAACTAAATCGTCCAGGAAACGCCGCGGCGTTTCGAGATCCAATGGATGCCGCCAAACAAAGACAGCACCATCACGACGGTGAGAATGCCCGCTGCCGCGGCGATAGGAAAGGCGCCGTTCTCCCAAAGCGTATAGACCGCAATGGACAGCAACTGCGACTTCGGCGAATAGAGAAAGATCGCTGTCGAGACTTCACGAAAGACCGTGATGATCGTATAGACAAAACCGGCCAGCAGCGAAGGCATCAGCAACGGCAGATATATCTTGCGGAAGACGGTAAACCAGACCGCACCGGCAACCAGCCCCGCTTCTTCCAATTCATCTTTGATCTGGATCATGCCGCTGGTCATGTAACGCATACCGTAAGGAATGTGCGTGGTGACGAAAGCGATGATGAGCAAAGTCAAGGTGCCGTAAAGGCTTACCGGCAGGGGCGCAATCAGATACCAGAACAAAATACCGATGCCGATAATGATCCCCGGCATGGCGATCGGCACGAACACCAGCAGATCCAGGAGCCAGCGTCCGCGTATTTTTGTCTTGACCGTGATGTAAGCGGCAAACGTGGTGAGCGTCATGGTGACGACGCCGGTGGCAAGCGCGGCAATGAGGCTGTTTATCACCGCCTGCAAGATATCCGGATAGCGGAAGACATTCAGATAATTTTCGTAGGTCAGCCGATGCAGCACTTCCAGCGATGGCACCTCATAGGCCGGCAGCACGGATGCCCACAGAATCGCCAGGAACGGACTCAGCGCCGTCACGATAAACATCAAAATGAAGATGCCGGCACAAGGCCAGCGCCACTTGCCGAGGGCGGTGGCTACGGGCTTGAAATTCTTGCCGGAAATCGTCGCGTATTTGCCGCGATTCTTGGTGAGACGATTGGAGAAATAGAGCCCGCCTGTGCATAAGACCAGCAGCACATCACCGATGACCGATGCTTGGCCGTATTTGGGAGGGAAGCTCTGAATGGCCGCATAGATCTGGCTGACAAACACAAAAATATGCGCCGGTGTTCCGATAAGTTGCGCGACCTCGAAACTCGATATGACGCGGATAAAAATCAACAGGCCCGCGCCTAATATCCCAGGCCAGGCAAGCCGCAGCGTGATGCGCCTGAAAACACCGAAAGGCCCAAACCCGGCAATGTAAGCGGCCTCTTCCAAAGATGAATCGATTGAGGAGAAGACCGAAACAGACATCAGAAATGCCAGCGGCGCGTTATGCAGCGCTTCGACCAGTACCATTCCGGGCAGAGAGTAAATGTCGAACAGCGTATGGCCGGTCAACTCGAAACTGAACGCGTTGACGATGCCGATGCGCGGCGATAGTAGAAGTATCCAACCAATGGCATAGAGCACGCCGGGAATGATGAAAGGGGTGATCACGGCGACAAAAGCAAATTTCTTCGCCGGCATATCGGAGCGGGCGTAAAGCCAACCGAGGCCGACGCCGATGACGGTCGCAACGATGGTCGTCGAAAAGGCATAGATCAGCGACGTCCCCAGCAGCCGATAGAAAATTGAATCAGAAAGAAAACGCTGAAAATTCGCCAAAGTCCATTCACTGGACGGCATTAAAAAACCGGATTGGAAGCTGGAAATCAACAGGGTGGCCAATGGCACCACCGCTAAATATCCCATGATGATCGCTACTACAATCAGAATGATCGCTTCCGCAGAGAGCGAAAAACCGAAAGGTTTGCGTGCAAATGACTTGGCTTTTCCGCTCGGCCTGTAGTCCGCTTCTATTAAAATTTTAGGATTCGTCATATTCCGATAGAAGAAAATTTACCATGCAATTCCCCCTGCATTAACGCAACAGCATCACGGATATCATGCGGCCCTACCGCCATGCATAAGGGTGCGCCTTAAGTACTTCCTGACTTAATCCGCGCTTCCCTGAATTGTGCTATTGACCGTTGATATGGAATGTCGAATTGAAATCGTTTGCATAATCGGCATAGCCCGCAGCATCCTGGGGATCGCTATAGATCACAGGATCCTTGGCTGGATTGAGGATGCCGCTTTCAGCCGGCACATCTAAACGGCTCGGCGTGCGGTTATATTTTTCTTGTACAAACGTTTGCCCCTCCTTGGACAACAGCCAATTCTCGAAAAACTTGCCTGCGTTTGGATGCGGTGCATTTTTGACTAAAGCAACAAGCTGCCATTCCGCCACGGTTGGCTTGGCATTCAACACCACTATCGGGTAGCCTTTTTTTCCAGCATCGAAGGCCTTATAACCATACGTGCCTAGCGAAATAGGGAATTCTCCCGCGATGAGGCCATTCAATGTCGTCGTATGTCCGTCATTAAAAACCGGTTTATTGGCCGCTATTTTTTTCATTAAATCAAGACCGGCCGATTTAACCATCACATGAAACCACTCCGTGTCGGTAGTCTCGATTGAAAATTTGCCCTTATATTCCGGCTTGGCAAGGTCTTCGTAACTGGTCGGCGCCTTCAGCTTTTGCACCGCCAGCGTCTTCGTGTTGTAGGCGATTGGAATGGTCAGAATATATTCACCGAACCATAGCTTGTTCTTGTCTACGGCCTGCGGAATGAGATTTTTTGCTTCGGGCGGTACATAGCTCTGCAATGCACCGAAGGGCGCCAACGCCGATACTTGCCAAGCGCTCGACGAGGCCACATCAACTTCAAACTTGCCTGCGCGCTGCTCAGTCGAAATCCGGATCGGAATCTGGTTTGCACGCATCACGACATATTTCACCTGAATTTTTGGATAACGCCGCATGAATTCATCGGAAATGCCTTTTGCTTCGTCGGGCGACATCGCCACATACCAGGTGAAAGTCCCTTCGGCCTGGGCAGCCGAAGCAATGTCGGCATGGGCGGCTATGGGGGCGCAAAAGCTAATGGAAATACCAAGGCAAAGAACCGAAACAAGCTTGGTCCATAAGTTGACTTTCATCATTTCTCCCTAGGTGGGCGTTACGTAACTAATCGGCTTTAATTTGCAGCTCTAATACGATGACGTTCACATATGCAAAAACTGTTCCAGCTCAAATCTTGGAAAAGTCCCACAAATTGGGAAAAACTGACAAATATTACTATAAGTCAATTACGCGCTATTTTTTGCCCTCTATTGGACTACGCATTGCATTAAATGAGAGCGATCTTTTGCGAGGCTTGCTAGTTCACGCAAGAACCGGTTGCCGGCGGTGTTTTCGGGGGCTTATAGCCATCCGTTAAGGTGGCAAGGAAACAGATCAGGTCGGCCACGTTTTGTTCTGACATGGGAGGCAGGCTGCCGAGAGCGCGGCCATCAAGCGGCATTTGCAAATCGATATTGGCGTGGTATGCGGCAGGCAAGTCATTGTATTTCTGCACTGTGCCGCCAGTGTATTGCCGCTTGATCAAGCCATAGGCGGGGAAGATGGCGTTGTTTTTTTTCTTGGCGGTTCCGCCTACCGTCGGGTACCAGATTTCGGGATTGGTGTCGCGCGTATTGTAAAACCGTGTGACCTGCTCCAGCGAGGTCATAACGCCGTTGTGAAAGAAGGTCTTGCGGGTGGCCGCATTGCGCAAGGTTGGCGTCTTGAACATGCCGCAGAACCGGTTTGCCGCGCCGGAAGCGGCTGGCAGGTGATCCTGCCTGAGCGGGCCGCACAAACCCATATCGTAATAGCTTGGATCGCTGTTAGCCGGTATGGCAGCGTTACGCGGCGCACCGATCGCTTCATAGGAAAAATCGGTGAATAAGGCCGAGCTGCCATTCAGGCCGGCGCCCTGATAGTGGCAGGATGCACAATTGCCGGTGTTGGCATCGGAGAATACTTTCAGGCCGCGCGTTTCTGCCGCCGAGAGCGCGCCACCGATTTTGTTGCCTGCATATAGATCGAATTTGCTGCTGAATGGATGAAAGCTGACATCTTCGATTTGAAAGGCCTGCAGCGCTCTGGTGACATCGTTGAAGGCGGTCGCCGTAGCGGCGAATGCGTTACTTCCGAACGCTTGCAGGAACAGCGGGGCATAAGCAGCTGCCTGAACTTTTGCGACCACGGCCGCGCTGCTGGTATTGGCCATTTCATGCGGGTCCAATAACGGAATTTCCGCTTGTTGCGCCAGTGTATCGGCGCGGCCGTCCCAGGTGAATCCGCCGCCAGGACCGGGAGCGCTGATGCCGTCCGGATTGTCCAGCAAATCGGCGTAGGCGGGCGTGTATTCCTGATAGCGCAAGGACGGGACCGCGCGGGTCCCGGAATCGGTCAAATTCGGCCCGCCTAGCTGCACTGCCAGGTTATTCGGTGGGCCATAGGCGAAATTCGGATCGTGACAGCTCGCGCACGACATTTTTCCTGAACCAGATAAGGTCTGATCAAAGAATAGTTTTTTTCCAACTTGCGCTGCAAGGCTAAGCGTGCCGGCAGGCGTATTTGCCGCGGCCTGCGCATTGCTGCTGTCAGCGCCGCTAAAAGAAAACAGGATCACCACCACACTGCTGATCAATACACACAGACCTGCGCGCAGGAAGATACTTCGCTCGATCACAATTGCTCTCTTTTCAAAAACCACAAAAAGGCGAAATCAAAAACGACTTGATTCGCCTCTTGTGAAAGTATCAGAACGCATTTGCTTGCATGTTGCCCCGAAAATGATTTCGGGGCATTCCGCCTATTTATGCAGGGACCAAACGTTGACTTGCGATGCGTCCGGACCGACTTGCGCAGGGGCAGAGACGTCTGCCGATTGCTTTTGCGTGTAAGTCGCAGGGGCCACAAATGCGTGATTGATTGGACGCACCGAATCGAAGTGGGTATCGGCGCTACCAGCATATTCCGGCAAGTTCGCGCTATTCGCCGCAATGAATTTTTCTGTGTACTTGGAACGATTCATGTAGGACGCATCGATCGCAGGGTCTGCCAACTGGAACATATCCTGCAAGGTGCGGTTGAAGGCGAAGTGGCTGTAAGCGTCGCCATCCTTGATGCCGGTTGGTGCGGCGATCTGATTGGTCAAGATGCCAAACACACTTTCCCCATGCCCGCGATTGCCTTGAGAATAGTTGCGAACTGCGTTGTCGACCGATAATGAACCGTCTGCGTTTTGCTTCAGCGGATTCGCCACGGTGCTATTGCCTGGATTCCAACCGCAGCAGGCGTTGAAACCGCTAGCGGCATTGCCTTCGTCGAACATCATCACAATGGCAACGCGTTTTTGCCGATTTTTCCAGAGTGGTGAAGCTTGAATTTTCTTGACCAAGCTATCGACATAGTTGTCGCCACGCGTAATGATCGCGCCACCGATGGCATTCGATACGTTATTGGCAACGTGACCGCAGTCGCTGGCAATCGCTGCGCCAGTGCTGCCGGCAACCGTTCCCTTGACAGTGATTCCATGCATGTCGTCACATTGATCCGGAATGACGAAATTGATAGCGCCGATATTACCGCTCACCAGGTCAGTGCCCAATTGATCGTAGTTGTAATTAGCCGGGATCGCGTAATCCGTGCTGTTCTTCAGTGCGGCATCCCATTGACCGCCACCCATTGTACGATTGCTGTATTTGAATTCGGGTGCGCTACGGACGTTCTGATATGCCATACCTGGGTGATGCTTGGTGCGATACAACTGCGCCGGCAACGGCAGGGTCAGGTTGGGGTTGCCGATCGCGGCGGTGTTGCCGCCGGCTGTGCCTGGCGCATAGACATGGTCTTGCGCCACCACCGCCGGATCGCCGACGCTGTCGGTGCGGAAGTCCTGGCCGGGATTCATCGACTCGCTGTATGTTCTCCAAGCCAAGCCGGCCGAAGTCAAGGCATTGAACAGGTTCGGCTTGCCGACGATGTTATGGCTGACTGCCTTGGCCTGGGTGCAGGTGGCTGCAAACGGGGATTTTGCCAAGCCCGGTTGTGTGTTATCCGGCTCCGGCAAATCCTGCACGGCATTTGGACCTGTCGCATCGCAATTCCATTGACTATCGTCGGAGATGCCGAAATCATCCGCGCCGCCCAGTGCAGTGTAATTAGGCTCGCTCGGGTTGCCCGTCGCGTAATAGTTGGTCAACTGGTTACCTGCTGCCAGGTAGGCATTGATTTTCGGTGCGAACGGCGAATTCAGGATTGAAGATGTTGCCTTGTTTTCGAGCATGACAATAAAGATATTGTCATAGCGCGGGATGCCTTCGAGATTGAACGCTGCTTGCTGCGATTGCAGGAAGGTAATCGGGGTGCGCGGATCGGCAGCCGTGTTGGTCGTCGCGGCAGTCACATTGGCCAGGCCTTTAAGGCGCGGATCGCCACCCGGAACTGCCAGCGCATCGGGATACAAATCTCCGCGATCAAGTTTGGTGATGGCGTAGGTAAAACGATTGCTCAACGCATTCGACTCGTTCAACATCGCGCTCTGTGTCGCGCCGGTAATGGTATTGATATCGCTCAGAACGGCGGTTGCCGGTACGCTCAGACGTGCCGCCAGGTTCGCTTTTTCGGTAGCATAGCTGGCGCCATTGGCTTCGACCGAGCGTGCCACTTCGGAAGATAAGGGGCTGAGCACCACGCCGGAAATCTGATCGCTTTCTTGTGCCGCAGAGGCACGCAGCACAATGCGGGAGCTTACCTTTGCACCGGTTGCCGTATTGACTGCATCGGTTCCAATATCGGCAATGATGGGGGCCGCGCTGGCTAGCGGCAGTGTGAAATTACCCTTGCTGTCTGTCTTGACCGGATTTTCGCCGGCATCGCACTTGCCGTTGTTATTTGCGTCGACGCATACCAACGCGCCTTGATAGTAGCCAGGTAGAATCGTCGGATCGGTCGTGCTGCCGGGCTTGAAAGCACTGCTGGTCACGACACCCTTGATCGATACGCCCGAGGATGCCAATGCGTTTGAACTGCCGCCACCAAATGTTGCAAGGACCGTTACCGCTGCAGCCAATGAGGCTAGCGATAAATTGAAAGTGTTTCTGTTTTTTGCCGCCATGAGTCATTCCCTATAAGAAAGCCGTTCGATTTCATTGTTTCTGAATATCTGGATGCGGCGTATCTTGACAGTTTTTGAGGGGATTATTTATGAACGTTTGATGACATGGCTTTCCCAGCAATAAAAAATGCGGGTCTGCACGAAATCGCGCAAACCCGCATGAATGCTGGTGGGGTAATCCCCCCCTTAAAAAGTATCAGTTAGAAGTAGAATTTTCTTAAATGCGATTTTGAGGAAGTTTTACATGACGACATCACGCTTTACGGAAAGTCAGATCATCAGCATCTTCCGACTTGGTCAGCCGATCTAGTACCACATACGAAAATCCCGTGAAATAGAAGCACAAGTACTACACTGCAATTTCCAAACCTTGATACCAAGAATTTGGGCTGCTAGGGAGATACTTTGATCGCCGGGTGTCCGGTACAAACAAAGGAAATGACATGAAAAACACTATTACTTCTCTCGAAAACGCACCGAGCAAAAACCCAGGCAAGGACTCAGGCGGTGGTCGCAGCAACAATCCACCAAAAAAGTAAGTAACCCACCTCCCTTGCGACTACTCAAGTTTCTTAGCTTGGTAGTCGCACGCAAATTCTCGCCAGATTGGATATCGCTCACGCCCCCATAGGGCGAAATCGCTGTATTCATGTGGGCAGAAAGGCCACGGATACACCTCCTGTGCTTGGTTTGGCGTCATGTCCTTTGGAATCAGCGTCAGGATTTGTTGGTAGAAAAATCCGAGGAAGTTGACCCGCTGTGCGGTCGCTAAGCGCATTTGGAATGCAGGATGTTCGACGTCCCCCCAGAGAGCCTTCGCGATTTCATCGAGCCATTCCTTTTTTGGCTGATGCCGGCCGCTGCTCCAGCGCTTTAAGCGAACCTCATCCATGCTGTCCACCTTATGTAACGACGGGTGATTGAAGAACTCCCCTAGAGTACGCGCACCAGATTGCTTTTTTACCCACTCGAAAAACATGCCAAATGAGTTTTTCACCTTAGCGTCAACCGTCGGCCAGATATCCAACAATAAACCGAGGTCGTATATTCCAGCAGTTGCCTCATACTCCAACTCATAAATCACCATCGACGCCAGGAAGACTTCCATAGCCAAGCTCGTGCGTACTATAAACAGAGCGCCGACGCTAGTGACTCTTCCAAGAGCTTCCCGCGCACCTTCCCAAAGAAAGGGGGCGAAGAATTCGTTGTTCAAAATTTCCTGCGCGGCATCTGCGAAGCGCTGCTTATGCATCAGAGACAAGGCCGCTTCGGATTCCCTCTCTACCTCAAGAAAAAACTCTTGAGGGGCGGTGAGCTTCTTTCCTGGCGGATTAGACGCTGCGATTGCCGTCTCATACATACGGAATGACGAAGGGTCAAATTCCCCCTTGTCCTCGTTCTCGATTGCTATCTCTACGTCGGAAAGGAATTTTTCCCGAAATTCATCAGATGCATCGGATGCGTCCAACACCTCCTTCATTAGTTTGCGCAGACGCTCCGGCTCAATTTTGTCACCAGGTTTGATTGCGTTAAGGCGCTTGAAAAGTGATTCCTTCCCAATCAACTTGAAAATACCGCTTTGAGAGAAACCGGAAATGTCCCAAAAGATGTCGGGACGAAAAAGAAACAGACCAGTTAAGGGGATTGGTGATGGGCTACCAATAAAAGGATTAATGAATTTCAAGGGCATTTTTGAATTCGCCAACAAACGTTCTCGAGCTGTGGAATAACTCTAGCGAGCATAATTTAATGACTTATGCGACATCTCTTCAATTGAACTGTGAATCGCCCCGGAATCTCTAGACACTCGTAAGCCTCTCGAAATACTGCTTCTCATATTCTAGCGGTGAGACTCCGATGTCGCCATTAAACGGAAGACGACACCCGACAGCTCGCGGATAAAATTCACATGATCTTCTCTTCTGTCGACGGAGCTTTGCTAAGTGAAACTGAAAGTCGCACCAGTTTATGCTGGGGAGCGTGTTCGATAGATCCTCTGTGCGCCATAATCGGGAAGCAATCTCCATTGATCGGCGATTGTAGTCGAAAAAAATCGGCCAAATCAAAAGGCAGGCAGAAGTAACCTCCGATCAACACAAGCAGGTCCGAAAACTTAGTTGGTTTGAACAACCGGCCTGCTAGTTTCTCCTTGCCGTCTTTTTGAACCATCGACTTGGGATGAACTAACCGATTTCTCTCACTAAAGACTTTGCGTAGCGTCTCAACCTCGGCAGAACCCGACGGTAGCTTGTAGTCGGGCAGTAAGATTTTCGGTCCATGCAGCCACTTTTCTACCGTAGACTTCGATTCGATCAATTGGAACACGTCCTCCTTATCGACCATCGAAAGCCCCCATGCCATGGCAAAATTGATTTCCACCTCACATAGAAAAAGCAATTAAAATTTTCATGAACGTCTTAGTTTGATTTTTTAATAAAAACAATAATTCAATTAGCGCGCCCGATTTAACGCTTCACCGTTGTACCGAGACGTATTAAATAAATAAAAAAAGGGTTACGTTTTCACGCAACCCTTTGATTTTACTGGTGGCCCCCCCGTGAGTCGAACACGGCACCAACGGATTATGAGTCCGCTGCTCTAACCAAGCATGAGCTAGGGGGCCCTTAAACTGGAAATAGAAATACCTAAGAAAATGCCGGGAAAGGACATCATTCCCGGCAATAAATCAATTACCTTCGAGGAAGCTTTTCAGCTTATCGGAACGCGATGGATGACGCAACTTGCGCAACGCTTTTGCTTCTATTTGACGAATCCGTTCACGCGTCACGTCGAATTGCTTGCCGACTTCTTCCAGCGTGTGATCGGTCGACATTTCAATACCGAAACGCATGCGCAAGACTTTTGCTTCGCGTGGCGTCAACGAGTCCAGAATGTCCTTGACCACGCCGCGCATCGAAGCGTGCAACGCTGCATCGGCAGGCGCCAATGTATTGTTGTCTTCGATGAAATCGCCCAGATGTGAATCGTCGTCGTCGCCGATCGGTGTTTCCATCGAGATCGGTTCTTTCGCGATCTTCATGATCTTGCGAATCTTGTCTTCCGGCATTTCCATCTTGATCGCCAGTGTCGCTGGATCCGGCTCAGCACCGGTTTCCTGCAGAATCTGACGCGAAATGCGATTCATCTTATTGATGGTTTCGATCATGTGCACCGGAATACGGATGGTGCGCGCCTGGTCGGCGATCGAACGCGTGATGGCTTGACGAATCCACCATGTTGCATAAGTCGAGAATTTGTAGCCGCGACGATATTCAAACTTGTCGACCGCTTTCATCAAGCCGATATTGCCTTCCTGGATCAAATCCAGGAATTGCAAACCGCGATTGGTGTATTTTTTCGCAATCGAAATCACCAGCCGCAAGTTGGCTTCGGTCATTTCGCGCTTGGCGCGACGCGCCTTCATTTCACCGGCCGTCATCTTCTTGTTGATGCCGCGCAGATCGGGCAGCGGCAATACCACGCGTGCTTGCAGGTCGATCAGCTTTTGCTGCAATTCCTTGATGGTCGGTACGTTGCGGCCCAGCACAATACTGTAATTGTGGTTGGCGCTTACTTCACCGTCGATCCAGTCCAGATTGGTTTCATTGCCAGGAAAAACTTTGATGAAATGCGGACGCGGCATGCTGCACTTATTGACCGCGACATCCAGAATCTGTCTTTCAATCTGGCGTACCTGATTGACTTGATCGCGCAATGTATCGCACAGCTTTTCAACGACTTTCGCCGTAAAACGAATGCCCAGCAATTCGCTGGAGATCGTTTCCTGCGCCTTGACGTAAGGCTTGGAGTTGTAGCCCTCTTTTTCGAAGGCTTTACGCATTCTGTCGAACTGGGTCGAGATGGTAGCGAATTTACCCAGCGCATCGCGCTTGAGTTGTTCCAGTTGCTCCGCGGTGAAGCCCGCTGCACCGGAAGCGTTCGGTGTTTCTTCTTCTTCCTCGCCTTCGTCTTCTTCTTCCTCTTCCTCGCCGTCTTCATCGTCCGCAGCCACAACCGGCGCCACCGGTGTTTCATCGCTGGCGTTCATGTCGACCAGGCCATCGACGATTTCGTCGATCTTGATTTCGTCCTTGGAGATTTTTTCGGCAGCGACCAGAATTTCCATAATCGTGGTCGGACATGCAGAAATCGCCTGAATCATATCTTTCAGGCCATCTTCAATACGTTTTGCAATTTCGATTTCGCCTTCGCGCGTCAGCAGCTCAACCGAACCCATTTCACGCATATACATGCGGACCGGATCGGTGGTGCGGCCAAAGTCGGAATCTACCGTTGACAAGGCCGCTTCAGCGGCAGCTTCGGCATCGTCGTCGCTGGCAACGTTGGCGACGTTGTCGGACAACAGCAAGGTTTCGGCATCCGGAGCGTGCTCCGAAACCGAGATGCCCATGTCATGGAAAGTGCCGATAATGCCTTCGATCGCTTCAGGATCGACGATGTTTTCGGGCAGATGGTCGTTAATTTCAGAAAAGGTCAGGAAGCCGCGCTCTTTACCGAGCTTGATCAGCGTCTTCAGCTTTTGCCGGCGATTTTCGAGCTCTTCTTCGCTGGCTTCGGTATCGGACGAAAATGCGTCTTTCAGCAAGGCCTTTTCTTTGGCCTTGCGATCTTTCGCCTTGGCTTTGTCGACCGCTTTCAGTTCAGCGCGTTCGACCGCATTCAAAGCGGCAATTTCATCGTTTTCAGGCTGGAATTCTTTTGGTTTGCGGCCGCGGCGGCCCGGTACTTTGACCGACGGCAGGATATAGCCTGAAGTATCGATTGCAGCCAGAGTGGCCGCGTCGGTAGTCTGGCTGACGCCGGAACCGATCATCACGCTGGTGTCTTTCACCTCTGGGACGACGGCTTTGGGTGTTGGTTTGACGATTTTCGACTCGATTTTCTTAGTGGTCACGGAAGCTTTCAATTGCACTGGAACCGGCTTTGCAGCAGTGGTTCCAGATGAGTTACTTTTCAGGGGCGCCTTGACCGCCTTGGCGGTAGTGAGGCTTACTGCTTTCGCAGCGCCGGCACCGGCGCCACGTTTGATCGGGGCTGTTGCTTTGACCACTGCCGAACGGGCTTTGGTCTTGGCAACCACTGCGGTGACGGGCGCCTTGCGACTTGTCGCCTTCACGGGAGCGGGCCTGATGGCCGTTTTCGCCGTTGTTTTCGGTGCCGTTTTGCCGACGGCAACTTTACTAATGACCGGTTTCGCGCTCAGCTTGTGCGGTGCGCTTGATACTTTTTTCAGTGTATTTGCAGGTTTCTTCATTTCCACTCGCCATAGAATCAAAGCCAAAAGCTATTTGCACTCATTGCGCACAATCTGATTCCACAACCCCCGGCACCGACTAATTGGGTTGCCTGCGCAATATTCTGAATTACCTCTTCATCTCTTCAATGGGCGGTATCTCGATAGAATCGCCCCAAATTGTCCTGAATTTCCTTGAATGATCTTGTATAGCCGTCTCACAGTATTTGGTATTGTTTCGCCCAAAATCAATGCTGCTATCCTGAACGAAAGCTTTCGAGTATAGCATATGGAGGCACTTCTCCCCATCTCAAGCTACGCCTTACTTACCTAAAATGCCGGGTATTGCGCACTGCATCCGGAATCAGCAAATATCGTTCCATATCGGGCGCATTTTGCGCATATATTAGTGGTCAGCGCTGGCTGATTTCCGTCAAACCTTGCCTCCGTAATAACTCTTGCTGCAAACTCAGGTCCCGATAGCGCATTTTTGCCGCATCATCCGCCAATCCGCCGTCGATCAACTGCTTGAGCTCTTCTGTCAGCGCCTGCATCCGCATCTTTCGAATGGCGTCCGACAGCGCCAACTGCGCAGTTTCCGCATCGGATTCCGATTCCGCAGCGATTTCAGCAATCATCGGCTCAAAATCGGGGCCAGCCTCGCGTAGATGCTCTGCCAGCACGGCGAAATTGGCGTGTTCGCCCATGGCCCGGCCGGCCGCAATCAACTGCCCCAGCATCTCCGCGTGATCCGGGGCGCATTGCATAAAGGCATCCATCGCATGCTGATCCAGATCCGCCGCCAGTAATGGATGCGCCACCAGCAAGCGCATGATCTGACGCCCCAGCCCCACCGGGGGAGTACGCTTGCCTTTCGGCGGCGCTGGCCTGCCGCGGGCAATCGGACTGGCCAATTCGAACAAACTTTCGATTTCCCCGACGGTCGATTGCGTCATATTGGCCAGACTGCGCACAATCTGCAGACGCAGCGACGACGGCGGCATGGCCTGCAACAGCGGCTTGGCGTCGAACTGGGCCCTGGCACGGCCTTCCGGCGTATTCAAATCGTAATCGGCGGCCGCTTCCTTCAGCAAAAACTGCGAAAACGGCATGGCATCGGTTACCTCCCGTTCAAACGCTTCCGTGCCGAATTCCCGTACATAACTATCCGGATCATGCTCGGTCGGCAAAAACAGAAATTTAATGGTTTTATTGTCGGTCGCATGGATCAAACAAGCATCCAGCGCGCGCCGCGCCGCGCGACGTCCTGCCTTGTCGCCATCGAAACTGAAAATTACATGGTCGGTCTGACGCAACAGTTTTTGAACATGAATCGGCGTACAAGCTGTGCCCAGCGTTGCGACCGCCTGCGGAAATCCCAGTTGGGCCAGACCGATCACATCCATATAACCTTCGGTCACCAGTACATAACCGGCTTCGCGGATAGCCTGGCGCGCCTCAAACAATCCATATAATTCGCTACCCTTTTGGAACAGCGGCGTTTCCGGTGAGTTCAAATATTTAGGTTCGCCGCCGTCCATGACGCGGCCGCCAAAGCCGATCACTTGGCCTTTTGTATTCCTTATCGGAAACATAATGCGATCGCGGAAGCGGTCGTAGCGCTTGCGATTGGCGCCCTCGTCGTCGGTCTTGTCGATCACCAGACCAGCCTCGACCAGCGCACCGGCCTCATAATCGGGGAAAACCTGGCGCAGACTATCCCACTCATCGGCCGCATAGCCGAGCCCGAATCGCGCCGCCACTTCACCGGTCAGCCCGCGCCCCTTCAGATAGGCAACCGCATGCTGCGCACCGCGCAATTGATGCCGGTAAAAATCGCAGGCGCGTGTCATCGCTTCCGACAAGGCCAGACTTTTCGCCTGATTCTCGGCCCGTTGCGCCGGCGGCAGCTTGTCGTCCATTTCCGGCACCACCATGCCGACGTTCTGCGCCAGATCCTTGACCGCCTCGACAAACCCCAGCCCCGAATATTCGATCAAAAATCCGATCGCAGTGCCATGCGCGCCGCATCCGAAGCAGTGATAAAACTGCTTGGTCGGGCTGACCGTAAAACTCGGTGATTTCTCGTTGTGAAACGGGCACAAACCCATGAAATTGGCGCCGCCCTTTTTCAATTGCACATAGCGGCCCACCACGTCGACGATATCGACGCGATTCAGCAAATCCTGGATAAATGATTGTGGGATCACAAGTTGAAAGGCTTAGGCCGGCTAAACCGCAATCAAACCGGCGATAGAGCCGCTTTCACCAACGCGGAGACCGCGGTCATATCGGCGCGCCCCGCCAGTTTCGGCTTGAGGATAGCCATGACCTTGCCCATATCCTGCGGACCGGCAGCGCCGCTGGCGGCCACCGCAGCTTGCACTTCGGCCTTGATTTCGGTTTCCGACAAACCCGCCGGCATATAGACGCTCAGGATGACCAACTCGGCTTTTTCGGCATCCGCCAAATCTTGCCTGCCGCCCGCCTCGAATTGGCTGATGGAATCCTTGCGCTGCTTGATCATTTTTTCGATGATCGCCAGCACTTGCGCATCGGACACTTCAATCCGCTCGTCGACTTCTTTTTGTTTGATCGCCGCGGTCAGCAAGCGGATCGTACCCAGCTTGGCTGTTTCTTTCGCACGCATGGCCGCTTTCATGTCTTCGGTAATCTGCTCTTTCAAACTCATTGCGTTCTCCATTCGATTGATGCGGCCGGTAGAAAAGCGGGCGCTAAAACGTCAAAACCCGCTGCGGACCAACACCGGAGCGGGTTTGCCATTTCTTGCGGCAAACACATGCGGCAAGAAATTAATGCGGGTAAAAACTGTACTGCGAATTAAACTGTAACGCAACAGTAGTGCAACTGTACTGCACTTATTGCAAGAGCCGGTGCTACTAACGATTAGCGCTTAGTACAATTTCTTAGGCAATTGCTGGCTACGAATACGCTTGTAGTGGCGCTTTACGGCAGCAGCCAGTTTACGCTTACGTTCCGCAGTCGGCTTTTCGTAAAACTCGCGCGCGCGCAAATCAGTCAACAGACCTGTTTTTTCAATGGTGCGCTTGAAGCGACGCATGGCGTCTTCGAACGGCTCGTTTTCTTTAAGGCGGATTGTGGTCATGTATTTCGAACCGGTTAGTTAATTGGGAAAGGCGCGATTGTACCAGAACAGTCTACTCAATGGAAGCCGCGAAAAGGTTTCATCGGATTTTGTCGTAAATTTGCCAAATCGGCACGCGAATTTGACATAAAACCGCATGCATCACGCAAACGACAACCCCGCCGCCATCCCGGAAGCCCAAGCCCATTGAAAGTTGTAACCGCCCAGCCACCCTGTCACATCCACCGCTTCGCCGATGAAATACAGGCCGGGGACCTTATTGACCATCATGCTCTGCTGCGACAACTCACCGGTATCGACGCCGCCCATCGTGACTTCCGCCTTGCGATACCCTTCGGAGCCGCTCGGCGCCACTTGCCAACGGTTCAATGTTTCACCTAAACGCCGCAACAGCTTGTCCGGCATATCGGCGATTTTAGCGCCAGGATCGAACTGGTTGGCCAGCAGCCAGCCGTCGGCCAGCCGCGCCGGCATCCATTGCGCCAGTACATTGCCTAAATTCTTCTTCAGCGTGCTTTTGCCTTCAATCAAATACGCGGCGACATCGATTTCAGGCAATAAATTAATGGTCAACGGCGTGCCCGGCTGCCAGAAACTCGATATTTGCAGAATCGCCGGCCCTGACAAGCCGCGATGGGTAAACAACAGATCTTCCAGAAAATAGCCGCGTTCTTTCTTGGCACCGGTTTCGACTTCCACCTGCAGCGCAATACCGGCCAGCTCGACTAACGACTGCCACGCCGCGGAATCGAAGGTCAGCGGCACCAGCCCGGGACGCGTTTGCACCAGCTTCAAATCGAATTGCCGGGCGATGCGATAAGCGAAATCGGTGGCGCCGATTTTGGGAATCGACAAGCCTCCGGTAGCGACGACGACATTGGCCGCCAATATAACGCCGCCATTGTTATCGCTCTCGATACGGAACAGCGCGCCATCCTTGCCGACGCCCTGCACGCCGCAGCCCATGCGCCACTGCACGCCGGCCAGATCGCATTCCGCTTTGAGCATGGCGATAATGTCTTCGGCGGAATTGTCGCAAAACAATTGCCCCTTGTGCTTCTCGTGATAAGCAATGCGATAGCGCCGGATCAGACTAAGGAAATCCTGCGGCGTGTAACGCGACAGCGCACTTTTGCAAAAATGTGGATTGTCCGACAAAAAATGCTGCGGGCCGGCATTGATATTCGTGAAATTGCAGCGCCCGCCACCCGAGATGCGGATCTTCTCCGCCAGCTTGGAGCCATGATCGATCAGCACGACGGTTTTGCCCTGCCTGCCGGCGGCTGCCGCACACATCAGGCCGGCCGCACCGGCGCCGATGACGGCAACGTCGAATTGTTTTGTCATTCCTACTCCTGCCCCATCCAGAGCGCCGACGACAGACGCATCATATCGTTGAGCGAGCCGCGTTTGGCAAACGTCTGACGCAACCAGTCGGCATCGCCGCGGCGTTCACTGGCGATGCGATGCAAATGCTGCAAGGTCATGCTGTCCGCCTCGTTCTGCACATACGGCACCAGCAATTTCAACTGCGTTTGCAAATGTTCGAATAGCGGCAGCTTGGATGATGTGCGCGGATCTTTACGATGCATGGCAATCATGCCTTCCAATCCATAACGGCTCGCCTCAAAACGATTGTATTGATATAACAAATAAAAATCCGGGGTGATTTCAAACGGCCGCTCGGTCAGAATCCAGCGCGCCAACAATTGTGCATAACCGCCCAGATAAGCCGCATGCTCGATCGTCAGCGGCGTATCGCAAACCCTGATCTCCACCGTGCCGAATTCGGGCTTGGGCCGGATATCCCAATAAAAATCTTTCATGCTGCCGACGATTCCCATGCGCATCAATTCCTCGTAATACGCTTCGAATGCCGACCATTCGGTTAATTCCGGCGCGGTGCCAGACAACGGAAACGCACGCACGACATTGCTGCGCGACGAAGCAAACCGCGTATCGGCGCCCTGGTAAAACGGCGACGCCGCAGATAACGCAATGAAGTGCGGCATAAAACGCGAAAACGCATGCGTCAGATAAAGCGCGTCGTCGCCATTGGCCACGCCAACATGGATGTGCTGGCCGAAGACCGTAAATGTCTTGGCCAGATAACCGTATTTTTCATAAAGATAATTAAACCGCTCGCTGGGTGTAATGCGCTGCTCATGCCACTGCTGAAATGGATGCGCCCCGCCGCCGGAGACATCGATATTCAAATGTTGCGCGCCCTTGTTCAAGGCGGCGCGCAATACCTTCAGCTCCTCGATCAAATGATCGACGCGGGTATGTACTTCGGAATTCAATTCAATCATGCCCTGCGTCATCTCGAGCTTGATCTGCTTTTGCAACGCTCGCGGCTGGATCCAGGTCAGCAAATCCACGGCATCGCTGGCGAGATTGTAATTGCGCCGGTTAACCAGTTGCAGCTCAAGCTCGATGCCCATCGTAAATGGCGTCGATGCGGTGAACGGTAAAATGCCCGCGGCGCTGGATGCGGCTGATGCGGCCGAGGTGGCCGGCTCAGCCGATTGAATCGATTCACTAATAGGATTTTGCGATTGGGTCATCATTCACGCCCACTTTCACCTGATTTCAACAAAGCAAACTGCACCGCAATCGGGCCGCCAAGCTCCAGCACGATCAGGCACCCGGCCAATAACGGCATCATCGCGGCGGTGGTATGCGGATACAAGCGGCCCAGCGTCTGCATCAAACCGACACCGGCTTCCGTCATCGGCAAAGTACCGAGCGCAATCAAACCTGCCTGCGACCAATTCATGCGCGCCACGCGTGCAAACATAAACACACCGCACGCCATGGCCAGAAAGCGCGCACCGATCAACGCCAGCACGGCGATGCCGATCGCACTCAAATCGGATAAACGGATCGATGCGCCGACCGCAACGAATAACATGACGATGAATAATTCATTAGTGGCGCCGAACTCCAGTTCCATCAGATCGAATTGCGAATCCAGATTTTTCGAAAAAATGGCAAACGCCAGCATGGTCAGCAATACCGGCAGATTCAACGCATACGCCGCGCCAGTAGCCAGCGCCATCACCGCAATCACCAGCACGAACTGGCGGGCGCGCTGACGGCCCAGCAAACGCGCCAGCGGCATCATCAGTCGATACGTGACATACGCCAGTAAAAAGGAGCCGCCGATGGCATAAATCGCATGCCCGATCGGCGTCCAGATTGACGTGCCTTTTTCACTGACTACGACCGGCAGCAGCATATATACCGCCAGCAGCGCGACGACATTGTTGAGCGCAGTCATCACCGCCAGACGCCGCGTCACCTGGCCTTCGGCGCGTAAATCGCGCAACACCACCAGGATGACCGCCGGCGCCGAAGCGATAGAAAAAACACCCGCCATCACCGCCACAATAGGCGGTGTTCCCAGCCACTTGAGGACTGTGCTGACAAACAGAAAACATAATAAAGAAGCACTCAGCACGGTCGCCAGCAACCATTTCTCGCGGCGCAACCAGCCGATATCGACATAGCGGCCGAGCTGATACACCACCAGCGCAACAGCAATATCGGCAAAAATATTCAGCGATTCCAGTACATCGCCGGTCAATACGTTCAGGCATCCCTCGCCGAGTATGAATCCGACGATCAGATAACCGGTAATGCGCGGCACCCAGTGAGTTTTGGTAACGATGTAGCCGCCGATCAAGCCAAACAGCAACAAACTACCGAACAATAACAGCGCATTCCAATGCAAGGGCTGCCCGAGGATAAAAGATGGAAGAGACCAGCCCATAGGCTCCCTTAAAATCGAATGAATCATTTGAAAATGCAAAATCCGCTAACGCATAGTGCGTTAAAGCGACTCTGCTTGCGACGCTGCGAACCCGGGAAGGTTCATCCGCCCGGTCTTGTTCCGGCGGCAAGAGTTAGGAGCCCCAGATAATACACGGAAGCATTTAGAGGCTCTATGGCAATTAATTCAAGCGGCTGTAGGACGCACGCTTAGCGAACTGTAACTGCCGACCGACAGCAGAGTAAACCATTCCAGCAATTTATTCCCACAATTGCCCGTCAACTGTAATCAGCGCAGTGCGTATCGATTTAGCCGGCCAGACCGATTGCAACGCAGCGCGATAGGTCGTTAATTGTGCCTGATAATCCTGCCGCTCGCTGTCCAGCAAATTGCGCTTGTAATCCAGAATCCAGACCGCATCGGCAAATTCCACCATGCGGTCCAATCGCAGCACAGCGCCATCGACCACGATTTCCATTTCGCTGCGCGCCTGCAGATATT
>JAQGNR010000009.1 GCA_028291765.1 Herbaspirillum sp. | reverse complement strand
ATCTCAGCCGTGTTGCGCCGACTGCGGACACGCCACCTGAATCAGCGAACGGTCCTCAAGACATAACGCCGTAAGCTTGCCGCCCCACAGGCAGCCGGTATCGAGCCCGATGACGTTGGGCTGCGATACTAGTCCGAGCGTCGACCAATGCCCGAAGACCACGGTGACATCGGCGGTTTTGCGATGCGGCAGTTCAAACCATGGCATATAGCCGGATGGCGTAACGACGCCGGCCGCATCCTTGATCGAAAACTCCATTGTGCCGTCGGGTTCGCAAAAACGCATGCGCGTTAATGCGTTGACGATGCATCGCAGGCGGTCCCGGCCTTGGAGCTTATCATCCCATTTAGCCGGCTCGGTGCCGTACATGCTGCGCAAAAAATCGACCCAGTCCGGACCGCGCAAGGCGGTTTCCACTTCGTGAGCCAATTCCATCGTCTGCAGGGCCGTCCATTGCGGGACGACGCCGGCATGCATCATCAAATAATTTTGCTCGAACATCGCCATTGGACGGTAGCGCAGCCAGTCCAGCAGCTCGTCGCAATCCGGCGCATTCAGGATTTCATGGATGGTGTCGGATTTGCTTGGCTTGTGGATGCCTTTGGCGATCGCCAGCAGATGCAGATCATGGTTGCCAAGCACGCTTTCAGCTTGGTCGCCCATTGCACGGATCATGCGCAGCGTGGCCAGCGATTGGGGGCCGCGGTTGACCAGATCGCCCAGGAACAGCAGACGGGCATTTGGGGAAACCGCGCGAATTTTGGCGATTAGGGCGGTTAGCTGCTCATTGCAGCCCTGGATGTCGCCGATGGCGTAGGTGGGCATGATTGATAGGGTGTTGGGTAATGCGGCAGTGTAACTTAGTTGGTTTTCATCGGCTTGTTGCCGTGTGCATGGAGACTGAATGGCGGCTTGGTGGCAGCTTAGTGGCAGCTCAATGGCCGCTTACTGGCCGCTTAATGACGCCTGAAGCAGCCGGTTTGAGCATGAAATTAATGTTTCTTTTTTGACAATATTTTTGATTTTCTCTATAGGCAAAATCTCGTTCTGGGACTGATACGCAGCTCTGTTTGTTGGACGGAATCGCAAATACCGTCGATATAATCAAATTCAATTAAATTTAAATTTGACGGGTCACGGGGATATATGAAGATTCTGGTCACGGGCGGTTGCGGCTACAAAGGTACGGTTCTGGTTCCAAAATTACTCGCGCGCGGGTACACAGTGGAAGCCTTGGATACGCAGTGGTTCGGTAATTATTTGCAAGCGCATCCCAAGCTCACTATTACCAAGGGCGACGTGCGCGACATCGATAAGATTTCGCTCGACGGCGTCGATACCATCATTCACCTGTCATCCGTGGCCAACGATCCCTGCGGCGATCTCGATCCGAAACTGACCTGGGAAATCAGTGCATTGGCAACGATGCAACTGGCCGACAAGGCGGTCCGCAAGGGCGTCAAGCAGTTCATCTATGCATCCTCGGGCAGCGTCTACGGCGTCAAGGAAGAATTGCAAGTGACCGAAGATCTGGAGCTCAAGCCGATTTCCGAATACAACAAGACCAAAATGGTGTCCGAGCCGGTGCTGATGAGCTACAAGGACCGGATGGTGGTCCAGATCGTTCGTCCGGCGACCGTGTGCGGTTATTCGCCGCGCATGCGGTTGGACGTTTCGGTCAATCTGCTGACCATGCAGGCCCTGTCGAAAGGAAAAATCACCGTGTTCGGCGGCGCGCAGGTTCGGCCGAATATCCATATCGACGATATTACCGACGTCTATCTGCATCTGATCGATCATCCGGAAGTCACCGGCGTCTATAACGCAGGGTTTGAGAATATTTCGATCCTCGATATTGCCAAGATGGTTGCCAAGCATATTCCGGTTGATATCGTCGTCACCGAATCCAATGATCCGCGTTCGTATCGCGTCAACTCCGACAAGTTATTGGCGACCGGCTTCAAGCCGTCCAAATCGGTAGAAATCGCGATTAAAGAAATCATAGAAAAATACCGTAGCGGCGTATTGAAAGATGAAGATCGCTATTACAACCTGAAATGGATGGAGCAGACGGTCCTGGCTCCAAAATAACGATGACTGCAATGATGACGACCAGTAGATTATCGAGCGCGCTGTTCACCGACTATGCCAGCCGCCTGCAGGATTTGCTCGGCAGCACCGATTGGTCCGGCGTAGAGCAGCTCGGACATGCAATGCGCGAATGCTGGGGGCATGGCCGTCAGGTCTTTTTCTGCGGCAACGGCGGCAGTGCAGGTAATGCCATCCATTTGGCCAACGATTATCTCTACGGGATTGCCAAGCGTACCGGCGGCGGCATGCGCGTCTCGTCGCTGTCGGCCAATGCGGCAGTCATTACCTGTCTTGCCAACGATATCGGCTACGACAGTATTTATTCCGAGCAACTGGCGGTGCAGGCGCAGGCTGGCGATCTGCTGATCGTGCTCTCGGGCAGTGGCAATTCGCCCAATATTGTGCGAGTGCTGGAGCAGGCCAAAGCCATGGGCGTGAAATCCAGCGCTATCCTGGGCTACAGCGGCGGCAAGGCGAAAGCTATGGTTGATTTGCCGATTCATTTCGCTATCGACGACATGCAGATTGCGGAAGATATGCAATTGATCGTCGGGCATATGGTCATGCAGTGGTTGTGCGAAAACCCACTTTCCGTAAAGGCAGCGGCTTAATATGCAGGATACTTTTTTTGTTATCGGCTCCAATTCTTTTTCCGGCGCCAGCTTCTCGGCTGCGGCGCTGAAAGAGGGAGCAGGCGTCATCGCAACCAGTCGTTCGGCTGAGCCGGTGGATGCTTTTTTACCCTATCGCTGGAATGGCGCACAGCCGAATTTTCAATTTCATTCACTTGATCTGAATAACGATCTCGACCGGATTGTCGATCTGATCGCCGCCACAAAGCCGGGTTATGTAGTCAATTTTGCCGCGCAAAGCATGGTCGCGGAAAGCTGGCAGCAGCCCGAACACTGGTTCCAGACGAATGTGGTCGCGACGGTCAAATTACATGAGCAGCTAAGGCGCTTCGACTTCATTAAAAAGTACGTTCACATTTCCACGCCCGAAGTCTATGGCAGCTGTAGCGGATTTATCGGCGAAGACACGCCATTCAACCCCAGCACGCCGTATGCGGTATCGCGTGCCGCGGCAGACATGAGCCTGCGCACTTTTTACAGCGCCTACAAGTTCCCTGTGGTCTGGACCCGTGCGGCCAATGTGTACGGGCCCGGTCAGCAGCTATACCGCATTATTCCCCGCACGGTATTGTTTATCCGGCTCGGGAAAAAGATTCAGCTGCATGGCGGCGGCGTATCGAGCCGTTCCTTTATTCATATCGACGACGTTTCTGACGCAACATTGCGCATCGCCCGCAACGGCGTCGCCGGGCAGTCGTATCACATCTCTACCGAGCGCGCCGTTACGATCCGCGAACTGGTCGAGATGACATGCAAGCGCATGGGTGTCGCATTTGAAGATCATGTTGAAGTTGTCGGCGAACGGTTGGGCAAAGATGCCGCGTACCTGCTGGACAGCACCAAGCTCAAATCGACTCTGGGTTGGCAGGATCGCATTACGCTGGAAGATGGACTGAACCAGGTGATCAAGTGGGTTGACGATAATCTGGATGTGCTGGCGCAGCAGGAAATGAACTATATCCACAAGCCTTAACGGAGCTGATTTTGAAGCAACAGAATAGCAAGATGACGCCTGATATCACCGCGTTGAAAAAAATTGCGAGCGAAATTCGTGGCCGTATCATTTCGACCTCCCATCACACGCACACACCGCATTTGGGTTCTTGCCTCTCCTGTGTCGATATTTTGATCGCGGCTTATTTCAGCGCCATGAAAATCGATCCATCCCGTCCGAAAGATCCCGAACGCGATCGTTTTATTCTCAGCAAAGGACATGGCGCCGCTGCGCTGTTTCAAGTATTGGCACTGAAAGGTTTTTACCCGGAATCGATGCTGGAAACCTACGGCGAGGATGGCGGTATTTTTGCGGAGCATCCGCCTACGCCCGACCATTTGCCCGGCATTGAGGCCGCAACCGGCTCGCTCGGACATGGCTTGCCGATTGGCCTCGGCATGGCTTTGGCCGGCCGCATTCAGAAGCAGCACTATGACGTTACGGTATTGCTGGGCGACGGTGAATGCAACGAAGGTTCGGTGTGGGAAGCGGCGATGATGGGGGCAGCACAGCGTGCGGGTAATTTGCTGGCGATCGTCGATTTCAATAAGTGGCAGGCAACGGAACGTAGCGAAGAACTGGTGATGGGGTCATTTGTCGACAAATGGCGGGCTTTCGGCTGGGAGGCAAGCGAGGTCGATGGCCATGATATGCATGCGTTGACAGAAGCATTGGGCCGTAAGCGCAATAGCCCCGGCAAACCAATCGCGGTGATTGCACACACGGTCAAGGGCAAGGGCGTTTCGTTCATGGAAGATGATAATAATTGGCACTACCGGATCCCGAATGCCGATGAAGTTGCTGCGGCTTACAAAGAACTGGGAGTGGCTGCATGAGAAACGCTTTTGCAGATGAAATCACCAAGCTGAGCCTCAGCGATCCGCGCGTCGTGCTGTTATCCGGCGACATCGGCAACAAGCTGTTCGACAAATTTAAAGCCGGCAACGAAAGCCGCTTTATCAATTGCGGCATTGCCGAAGCCAACATGATGGGCGTGGCCGGCGGTATGGCGTTGTCGGGATTGCGTCCGGTCATTTACACCATTACCCCGTTTACGACGACGCGTTGCTTTGAGCAGATTCGCGTCGACGCCTGTTATCACAATGTGCCGGTCATCATCGTCGGTACCGGATCCGGTTTGTCCTATGCGGAACTGGGCCCTACGCATCACTCTTGCGAAGACCTTGCGATCATGCGCGTTTTGCCGCATATGACGGTGATGGCGCCAGCCGATGAAGTGGAATTAAGGCAGTGCCTGCGGGCCGCGCTAAAGCAGAATGGTCCGGTATATATCCGTATCGGGAAAAAAGGCGAGCAGATTATCCCGAAGAAAGATGACCATTTCGAAATAGGCCGTTCGATCACCGTGCGCGAAGGCGCGGATGTTTGCCTGATCGGAACAGGCACATTGTTGCCGACGGTATTGGAAGCGGCGCAATTATTATCCATGCAGGGAATTACCGCGCGTGTCGAGAGTTTTCATACCATCAAGCCCTTGGATGAAGAGACCGTGCGTCAGGCATTTTCCGGCTATAGCATTGTGGCAGTGGTCGAAGAGCATAGCCGTATCGGGGGGCTGGGCGGCAGTATTGCCGAATGGCTCGCGCAGCAGGACAGGATGAAAGGCCGTCTTATTTCGTTCGGCACCGACGACGATTTCATGCATGAGATCGGGACCCAGGAATATGCACGGGCCAAATACGGATTGACTGCCGACAATATCGCCAGCAAGGTGCAGGCCGCTTATGCGAAGGCAAAAGACTGAGATGCATATGCCTATGCGTATTGGTCTGGATTTTGATAATACGATCGTTAGTTACGATGCGTTATTTCACACGATAGCCGTCGAAAAAGCGCTGGTCCCAGCGGACACAGCCATTTCGAAGGTGGCTGTTCGCGATTACCTCCGTAAAGTAGGCAATGAACCGGCATTTACCGAGATGCAGGGATATGTTTATGGCGCCCGGATGAGTGAAGCGGCTGCTTATCCCGGCGTGATCGATTTTATTCGCCGCGCACGCGCTAAGGGCGCCGAAGTTGTCATCGTCAGCCATAAAACAAAACATCCTTTTTCAGGTCCGAAATACGATTTGCATGCTGCTGCCGGAGGCTGGATTGAAACAGCATTGCGCAGCGGCGCCGCGCCGCTTTTTGCTGCCGACGGCGTGTTCTTCGAATTGACCAAGGAAGAAAAAATCGCACGCATTGCAGATTGCGATTGTGATTATTTTATTGACGATTTGCCGGAAATTTTGCAGATGCCAGGGTTTCCCGAGAAAACAGGACGGTTATTGTTCGATCCCGAGCAGAACCATGGCGACCGGGGCAGCCAGGGAGACCGAGGCGTTATAGCCCATTTTAATAGCTGGTCGGAAATTCAATCATTCTTCGAGGGTAAATGGCAAGCGCAGACCTGACGCGGACAATCACGGGATTGTTACGCGCCAAGGGGCTGGATTTCGCCAGTATTTCACTGGCCGCGATCGAGGGCGGCGGAAATAACCGGGTATTCGCAGTCGATACGGATGCCGGGAAATATGTAGCAAAAGCTTATTTTAACGATGCGGCGGATACCAGGGATCGCTTGGGGGCGGAATATGCATTCCTCTCCTATGCAGCCGATCTTGGGCTCACAATCGTGCCCAAGCCAATCGCTTGCAGCGTAGAGCAACACATTGGTGTGTACGAATTCATCGGCGGCAGCAAGCTTGCTGCGGCTCAATTGAACCGAGGACACGTTCTGGCTGCCGCCAGGTTTATCGCGGATCTGAATACGGGGGCCCGCCACGAAATGCCATTGTCATTGCCGTCGGCGTCCGAGGCTTGTTTCAGTATTGCGCAGCATCTGGGCAGCGTGGATCGTCGCATTGAAAAATTGCAGATGGTGACGGGGGAAGATGAACTCACCCGGCAGGCGCAGGCGCTCGTAGAGGCTATTTCCACTGTCTGGCGCAGGCAGCGAGAGCGTATTGCGGCGACTACCATGCCGGCTCTCGATGCTGAGGATCGTTGTATTTCGCCGTCCGATTTCGGATTCCATAACGCGCTGTTGCGGGACAGCGGCGATTTGTGTTTCATCGATTTCGAGTATGCCGGCTGGGACGATCCGGCCAAAATGATCGGCGATTTTTTTTGTCAGCCTGCGGTGCCGGTGCCGCCGGTATATTTTGACGATTTCGTTTCAGCAGCGCTTAAGTATTCGGACAATGCGGAAATATTGCGCGCGCGCGCACGCTTGCTATTGCCTGCCTCGCAGATTAAATGGTGTTGCATCATGCTCAATGAATTTTTACCGGAGGCTGCACGACGGAGGCAGTTTGCCAACCCCGCCTTGGAACC
Source organism: Herbaspirillum sp. (assembly GCA_028291765.1). Classification (GTDB taxonomy): domain Bacteria; phylum Pseudomonadota; class Gammaproteobacteria; order Burkholderiales; family Burkholderiaceae_D; genus Herbaspirillum. The sequence continues at coordinate 69,530 of JAQGNR010000009.1, read as the reverse complement.
GGAACAACGCAAGCGTACGCAACTCGATAAAACCCAACACTTTTTCAATTCCTGGCTGGCATAAATCATGGCATATATAGACTTCCTCAGTTCCGTTCATAAAAGCACGCAGCGCGATTATCTTGCCCGCGTCAATGACGCGGAGTTTCCCAAGCCCAAGGCGGCGGAATTGGCCAAGCAGTGGGGCTTCGATTACTGGGACGGCGACCGTCGCATCTGCTACGGCGGTTATCGTTATCTGGCGGGCCGCTGGGCCCCTGTTGCGCAAGCAATGATCGACCATTACGGTATCAAGCCCGGCGACAAGATCCTGGATATCGGTTGCGGCAAAGGCTTCCTTTTGTACGAAATTTCGTTATTGGTTCCGGGCGTCGAAATTTTCGGTATCGATGTTTCGGAATACGCGATTGCCAACGCCAAGGAAGAAATCAAAGATAGATTGCAGATCGCAAATGCAACGAATTTGCCGTTTCCCGATCAGCATTTCGATTTTGTTTTCTCGATTACGACACTACACAATTTGCACAACTATGATCTGGATAAGGCGTTGCGGGAGATGGAGCGGGTCGGCAAGCAAAAATATTTGTGTGTCGAGTCTTATCGCAATGAATCCGAGAAAGCCAATTTGCTCTATTGGCAGGTGACGTGCGAAGCATTTTGTACACCGGAAGAGTGGGATTGGTGGTTTAAGCAAACCGGCTATACCGGCGATCATTCCCTGATTTACTTCGAGTAACGAAAATGACGATTCCAAAGACAATGAAGGCCGCAATTCTGGCCGAACTGAATCAGCCCTTGATCGTGGACCGAATCGACATGCCGGAGGCGCTTGAGGTTGGGCAGGTATTGGTCAAGATCGACGTCAGCGGCATTTGCGGATCGCAAATCGGTGAAATCGACGGCGCAAAAGGCGAAGACAAATATCTTCCGCATCTGCTCGGGCATGAAGCTTCGGGTGTTGTGGAATCGGTCGGGCCCGGCGTGCGCTTCGTCAAACCGGGCGATCACGTGGTATTGCATTGGCGCAAGAGCCAGGGCATTGAATCGATAGCGCCAAAATACACCTGGCGCGGCAAGCAGTTGAATGCAGGATTGATCGCGACTTTTAATGAATACGCGATCGTTTCCGAGAATCGCGTCACCCGCATTGATCCTTCCAGCGACATGGAGATTGCATCATTGTTCGGATGTGCAGTGACGACTGGATTCGGTGTGGTCGAAAACAATGCCGATATCAAATTCGGCGAATCCGTGGTGGTTTTCGGCGCCGGCGGCGTCGGACTGAATATCATCCAGGCGGCCGGCTTGCGTTCAGCATATCCCATCATCGCCGTCGACTTGTATGACGGCCGGCTCGATTTGGCGAAGCTAATGGGCGCCACGCATGTCATCAATGCAAAAACAGTCGACGCCAAAGCCGCATTGCTCGAACTGATGGGCAATCAGGGTATCGATGTGTTCATCGACAATACGGGACAACCCTCGATTATCGAGATGGGTTATGCGCTGACCAAGGCGCAGGGCCGCGTGGTACTAGTGGGCGTGCCTAAAAAGGGCCGGAACATCAATATATTTTCCTTGCCCTTGCATTTTGATAAAAGTATCAGCGGCTCGCATGGCGGCGAATCCGTACCGCACGTCGATATTCCGCGCTATACCAAATTGCTGGACGCCGGCCTGATTGAACTCAGGCCGCTGATCACCGAGCATTTCAAGCTGGACGATATTAATACTGCCATCGAGCGCATGCGTAGCGGCGCGCTGTCGGGCCGATGCCTGATCAAGATGGATGCATGACCTGAGCGATCGGCAATACCGGCGAGATCATGAAAATGAGTGAAATGAATGAAATGAGCAAACTGAACCTGAGAAGCAAGATTTTCGACGCTCCCGGTTATTCGCGCGATGTGCAGCTTGCGCCTGAGGAGTTGGCGGTATTGCGCGCTGCGATCACAGAGCAGTGGTTATCGGTGATCGGTCAATCCCATCCTGAATTGGTAGCGCAATTCAGGGAAATAGGCATTGAAAATTATCATCGGCTGGCGCATTTGCTTAAGCACGAAAGTATGTGGCCGAAGGAAACCCGCTGCCTGCCGAAATCGCGTTGCAATCAGATCAAGGTATTGCCGTTTTTAAAGACCTTAAAAGAGGAGCTGGGAGATTTCGCTATTTCCGACGTCTTTTATGGCAACACGCATGAAGCGGGTCGTGAAGAGATCTATTGGCGCCTGGTCCGGCCCGATGCTGCGACGGATGTCGGTACGCTGCACGCCGATAAATGGTTTCACGACGTCATGGGAATGGACGAGCAGGCCTTTCCGCCGGGCGCCGTTACCGTCAAAATCTGGATACCGATTTTCTCGCAGCCCGGCAAGAACGGCTTGATGATTGTGCCTAATTCGCATAAGAAAGAGTGGCGCTATCGCGCTGTCGCCGGCGCCGGGGGAATGAAACCGCTGATCGATGAAGACATTACCGCGATCGGTGCAGAGCTGATGCTGACCGAGCCGGGCAATATGCTTTTGTTCAACGAAGGGATCGTACATGGAGGGGCGGTTAATCTGGGCGATCAAACGCGCGTCAGCGTTGAAATAACGATGGTCTTTGCGGGGAAAGAACATGCTGCCTGATCCATCGAGAAAGTATCGATTTCAAAATGCCGAAGTGATTTATTCGGATCTCGACATCGTCACAGCGTCGCGTCCGGACATCGAGCATCTGGAACGACTTTCTGCGGCAAATCCGCGCAATCGAATTCGCCTGTGTACGCATAATTCTCCTGACGATCAATTGCACGAGATGCTGATTGTGCACGAACGCAGCGCCTATGTCCGTCCGCATAAGCACCCGGGGAAATCCGAATCGATGCATGTGATATCCGGGCGGGTCGATGTCGTTTTTTTCGATGACGCCGGTGAAGTGACGCAGGTCATTGAAATGGGCGATTATGCTTCGGGACGGCCCTTTTACGAACGCGTGGAGCGGCCGATATTTCATACCTTGATTATTCGTTCGGACGTGCTGGTCTTTCACGAAACGACGAATGGTCCGTTCCAACCCGGAGCTACGGTATTTCCCGATTGGGCGCCGGATGGCAGCGATGTCGCCGCGGCCGAGCGCTATATCAGGGATCTGAACCAACGAATCAAGCCATTATCAGGAAATCCATGAAGCAGATTATCCATCAACGCACCGATTGCCGCGCCTGTGCAAGCCCCGATCTCGAATTGGTATTTGCATTGAAACCGACGCCTATCGGCGATGATTATGTCAGTCGGGATCGTCTGGGTGAAACGCAGCCCAGCTATCCGATCGACTTGTATATGTGCAAGCAATGCGGTCTGGCGCAAATCATCGACGTGATCGATTCCGACGTGCTCTATGGCAGCTACATCTATGTTACCCAGAGTTCGTTCGGACTCAATTCGCATTTCCAGAGTTATGCCGCGCATGTCGTAGAACGTTGCGAAGTCGCGCCGGGGTCGCTGGTAATGGATTTGGGTTCCAACGACGGCACCTTGCTGCAGTCGTTTAAAGAATTGGGGATGAAGGTCCTGGGTGTGGAATTTGCGGCGCACATCGCCGAACAGGCGACTGCCAACGGTATCGAGACAATCGGCAAATTTTTTGAGCGTGATCTCGCGAAACAAATCGTCGCCAGCCATGGGCATGCCCGCGTTGTCACTGCCAATAACGTATTCGCCAATATCGATGATCTGCGTTCCTGGGTGGACGGCATCAATACATTGCTGGCCGAAGATGGCATATTCATTTTTGAAAGCTATTACCTGGCCGATCTGATCGACAATATGGTGTTCGATTTTATTTACCATGAACACTTGTCTTCATTTTCGGTCAAGCCGATGCAGGCCTTGTTTGCGAGCGTCGGTCTTGAGCTGGTTGCCATTGAGCGGGTCGCCACCAAGGGCGGCTCGCTGCGTTATTTCGTGCAGCGTTCCGGCGGCCCGATCGCCAATGATGGATCGGTTGCAAAATTGTTGGCTGAAGAGGAGAGCAAAGGCGTGTATCGCCGGGAAACCTACGATGCATATGCGGCAAAAATCGACGGACTAAAACAGCAGACGCTGCAATTTTTGAAACAGGCAAAAAGCGAAGGCAAGACGATCGCCGGCTTCGGCGCATCCATTACCGGTACGACGCTGATTTATCATTTTGAACTCGGCCAATATCTCGATTATCTGGTCGACGATAATCTTGCCAAGCAAGGCCGTTATAGCCCGGGACTGCATCTGCCGGTACTGCCGACGTCGGCGATTTATGAACGCAAACCCGATTATGTTCTGGTGCTGGCATGGCGCTTTGCCGATACCTTCATTCAAAAAAATCAGGCATATCTCGATCAGGGCGGCTGTTTTGTCGTTCCTGTGCCGGCGCTGAGGATCGTCAAGAATGACTGACCGGCATTACATTATTGTCGGCGGCACCCGTGGCACTGGGCAGGCTCTCGTGCAACATTTGCTTTCCGGTCCCGGCAATCGGGTATCGGTGTTTGGGCGGAAACATGACGCGGGCTTAAGCCATCAGCACCTGATGGCGCATGCGGTCGATGTTTCAGATGCTCCTGCGTTGCGATCTGCGTTGGATTTGGCGGTGGCAACGCACGGAAAACTTTATAGCATCGTTTTTATGCAGCGTAATCGATCCGCATCGGATGCGTTCGAAACCGATCTGATGGTTGCTCTGACTGCTACCAGAAATGCAATCGATCACGTAATAGATCACCGCTATTTTAGTGAGCGCGAGGCCGGTAACAGCATCGTGATGGTCAGTTCCATTGCCGATCATTACATCGCACCCGAACAGGATGTCGGGTACCACGTCAGCAAGGCGGGGTTGGTGCAATTGGCTCGTTATTATGCGTTGCAGCTCGGCCGCAAAGGGATACGCGTCAACTCAGTATCGCCGTGCGTCGTCATTAAGGACGCGGCACAAGAATTTTATAAGGAAAACAGTTGGCTAACAGACCGGTTCGAGCAATATATTCCGCTGGGCCGGGCGGGTAAATCGCAAGATATTATCAACGTCATCATGTTCCTTGCCGGCGATCAGGCTTCGTATGTTACCGGACAAAATATCGTGGTCGACGGCGGATTGACGCTGCGCAGCCATGAATCAATTATCAGAGATTTTCCCAAGGCAGAATAATGATGGAAAAAATGTACGAATATTACGCAGCGCAGGATGTCCAGCCTACTTATGCCGATTTCAGTGGCGATGCTGAACTGTTCAAGTATGCAAAAGTGCGTAACGATGTTTTTTTCCGGATGTCTCTGCCGCCCGCCTTATTCAGGGATAAGGAGCTGCTCGAATTCGGCCCGGATACCGGAGAAAACTCGCTGGTGTTTGCACAATGGGGCGCAAATGTCACGCTGGTGGAGCCAAATAAGGAAGCGCATCCTTACATACAGCGCTATTTCTCCAAGTTCAAGCTCGAAAAAAGCTTGAAAGAAATCGTTGCGAAGTCGGTGCTTGATTTTGTGCCCACCAAGCCATATGACATTATCGACGCTGAGGGCTTTATTTATACTGTCCAGCCGACCAGTGCATGGATCGCCAAGCTGCATGAATGTCTGAAGCCGGACGGATTTGCGATCGTCACCTACAACGAAATGTATGGCGGCTTCATGGAATTGCTGCTGAAGGCCCTTTATCAGAGTGTGGTGCGCAGCAAGGCATTTGGGCCGGGCGTCGACACCGTGAAACGTTTGTTTTTACCAAAATGGGACAGTATTCCTCATACCCGGAAAATTGAATCCTGGTTTATGGACGTCATCCAAAACCCGTTTGTCCGGAAAAAATACTTTATCGATCCCGCCGAATTGTTGCGCGAGATGCATGACGGGAAATTCAGACTATATTCGTCTTGGCCAAATTACAAAGACGTTCTGGCGATGAATTGGATCAAAGGCGAATATTCTGCCAAGCGCGATAACGATGCCGCAATTACATTTATTGAGCAAAGCCGTTTAAGCCATTTTTTGAGCACGCAATGTGTGCTGTCCTCGCCATCGCCGGCTTTATCGAATGGTCTGGCCGAGCTGGTTGGTATTGTAGATGGTCTGATTGATGCGGCCTCAAGTCCGAATTGCCAAAAAGCGATATCGATTTTGGACGACATTCTTGATTACTTTAATAAAGGCCAAATAATTACGTCGCAAACGGATGTGGCGAAGGCAAAAGATATATTGATCATGATCAGAACGGCGATGATTTTGATAGAGCAGGGAAATGCAGAAAACATTATCAAATTCTGTCGGGAAGACGAAGTGTTTATTGCGACCTGGGGCATGCCGAATCATCATGGTGTTTTCCAGAAAATGTCCTGATTATTCTTGAAACAATGAAGACCGAAGTGGCGCGCAGCGATGATCGCTCCGTTGCCAATTTCGAACACGATATAGCGGTATTTTGATAATCGTTTTAACTGAACAGGTCGTATATTTTGAGCGATTCTTCATCGATAAATCATGATGTCGTCGCCGACATCGAAAGCGTAACCAAAGCAGGCAAGCGCGTCGTTTTTGTTGCCGGTAACTTTAATACGGTCCACCCGGGGCATCTCCGTTTGCTGCGCTTTGCCGCTGAGTGCGGCGATTTCCTGGTGGTCGGCGTGACGCCCGATGCGACCGAAGGCGTGATGGTTCCTGAGGCGCTCCGGCTGGATGGCATCAACGCGATCAGCTTTGTAAATTATTCTTTCATCATGGCGCGTCCGGCGGACGCAGTCATACGCGAAATCAAGCCGTTAATTGTCGTAAAAGGCAAGGAACACGAGGCGCTATTCAATCTGGAACAGGCGGCCGTCGATAGCTATGGCGGTTCGTTGATGTTTAGTTCGGGCGAAATGCGCTTTTCTTCGGTTGACCTGCTGAAGCGGGACATGGCGAGTGCCAATCTTTCCTCGATTATCCGGCAACCCGATTTTCCCGGGCGGCATGGCTTTACGATGGCCAATTTGCGTGAAGTGATGTTCAGGTTCAAAGGCTTTCGCGTGATCGTCTTAGGCGATCTGATCATTGACGAATATGTGACATGCGATCCGGTGGGCATGTCGCAGGAAGATCCGACGCTGGTGGTAACGCCGATCCAGCAAGAGAAATTTATCGGCGGGGCGGCGATCGTTGCTTCCCATGCGCGTGAATTAGGTGCGGACGTCAAGTTTTTTTCCGTGTCCGGCAAGGATGCCACGGCGGAATTTGCACAAGAAAAATTAGTGGAATATGGCGTTAGCGCCGAGATATTCGAAGATGAAAGCCGTCCGACCACGCTTAAGCAGCGATATCGGGCCTCGGGTAAAACTTTGCTGCGCGTAAGCCACCTGCGCCAGCACGATATCCAACTCCAGTTGGGCGCTCGATACGTCGCAGCCGTCAAAGCTGCGCTGCCGAATACCGATATCGTTATTTTTTCCGATTTCAATTACGGCTGCCTGCCGCAGTATGTTGTCGATGAAATTTCCGAAGCGTGCCGCCGCCGCAAAATCCCGATGGTTGCAGATAGTCAATCGTCATCGCAAATGGGGGATGTTTCGCGCTTCAAGAATATGCTGTTGTTGACGCCGACTGAACGGGAAGCACGTTTGGCGGTTCGGGATTTCAATTCCGGTCTGATCGTGCTGGCTGAAAAGTTGCGGAAGAAATCACGCGCAAAAAATATCATAATGACATTAGGCGCCGAGGGCGTCATCGCGCATGCTTCGTCGGACAACCGTGAAGAGTGGCTTACGGATCGCTTGCCGGCGTTCAATACGGCCCCCAAGGATTCCGCCGGCGCCGGGGATAGTTTGCTGACGTGTTGTTCCATGGCGATGGCCTTAGGCGTGGATATCTGGCAAAGCATGTATCTCGGCTCAATCGCCGCCGCCTGCCAGGTCGGAAGAGTGGGGAACATTCCATTGTCGACGGCAGATCTGGCCTCCGAATTGGCGGACTGAAGAATGCGCGCGCTGTTGTTGGCAGCCGGATTCGGCACGCGCTTGCAACCTTTGACCAATCATTTGCCGAAGTGCCTGGTGCCGATACACGGCCGGCCTTTGCTGGATTATTGGCTGGAAGCGCTGGTCACCGGCGGTGTTACCGAGATATTGCTTAATACACATTATCTGGCGCCGATGGTCAGGCGTTTTGTCGAAGACTGCGCTTGGGCGGACTATGTGACGATGGTTTATGAGGAACGTCTGCTCGGTACCGGCGGCACCGTGATTGGCAACAGTGATTTTTTCGGGGGCGAGCCGTTTATCGTCGCGCATGCCGATAATCTGACCTTGTTCAATGTGCGGCATTTTGTGGCGTGTCATCTGAGCCGGCCGAAATCGACCGTGATGACAATGATGACCTTCGAAACGGACGATCCGAAATCGTGCGGCATACTGGAATTGGATGCGCAGGGTGTTGTGATTGCATTCCATGAGAAAGTGGCGAACCCGCCGGGTAATTTTGCCAATGCGGCGGTCTACATTTTTGAGCCGGCGGTGATGGCCTCGATGCAGGCGATTGGCGCCAGCGAAATCGACTTGAGTACGCAGGTCATTCCCGGGCTGATGGGGCGCATTTTTACCTTTGCCAATAATACTTACCACCGTGATATAGGGACAATTGCGCAATGGCAAATTGCTAATCGTGATTTTCCCGTACTGCCGGCGACCGTCCGCAGTGCCGCTTCCTGGGAAAACATCCTTGTCGGAAACAAGGAAATCGATCTGAGGTCCGTTATCGGTGATTTGTTGGGGATGAGGGTGGAAAAGTAGATTCGGATCAAATTCATTCGGTTGCGGGTAAGATTTATCGATAAAATGGCCTATAGTGTCGTTTTTTTATAATATTTAGGTAACCGGATGATTTTTGTCACTGGCGGCGCCGGTTTTATCGGTTCGAATTTTGTACTTGACTGGCTTGCGCAGAGCGATGAGCCGGTGCTTAATTTTGACAAGCTGACTTACGCCGGCAATCTGAATAACCTGGCTGCGTTGGACGGTGATCCACGTCATTTGTTTGTGCGCGGTGATATTTGCGATGGTGCTCAGGTTGCCGCTTTGCTGGCCGAACACAAACCTCGCGCCATTGTGCATTTTGCTGCTGAAAGCCATGTCGATCGCTCGATTCATGGGCCGGCCGCGTTTATCGAAACTAATATCAACGGTACATTCAGCTTGCTGGAGGCCGCGCGTTCTTACTGGGGCGCATTGCCCGATGCAGAAAAGACCGCTTTTCGTTTTCTGCATGTTTCCACCGATGAGGTTTATGGAACGTTGGGGCCGGATGACGCGCCGTTTACTGAAACTACGGCATATGCGCCGAACAGCCCCTATTCGGCATCCAAGGCTGCTTCCGATCATCTGGTTCGCTCGTATCACCATACTTATGGCTTTCCGACGCTGACGACCAATTGTTCTAATAACTATGGTCCTTATCATTTCCCGGAAAAACTGATCCCGCTGATTATCGCCAATGCCCGCGCCGGCAAGCCTTTGCCGATTTACGGCGATGGCCGGCAGGTGCGCGACTGGCTGTATGTCGGCGATCATTGCGCTGCTATTCGGCGGGTGCTGGAAGCTGGACGCTTGGGCGAGGTTTATAACGTCGGTGGCTGGAATGAGATGGCCAATATCGATGTGGTGCATTTGTTGTGCGACATGCTGGATGGATTGGAGCCGAAGGCTTCCGGCAGTTATCGCGATCAGATTACTTATGTGACGGATCGGCCGGGGCATGATCGGCGGTATGCGATTGATGCGCGAAAGATTGAGCGGGAGCTGGGATGGAAGCCGGCTGAAACTTTTGAAACTGGGATTAAGAAGACTGTGCGCTGGTATCTGGATAATCAGGATTGGGTCAGTAATATCCAGTCCGGCGATTATCTGAAATGGGTGGAGAAGAATTACGAGCAGCGCAAGGCCGTAAAAGGAAAAGCATGAATGCAATGAAGCAGCGCAAGGGCATTATTCTGGCGGGCGGTTCTGGAACCAGGCTATATCCGGTCACGCAGGCCGTATCGAAACAGTTGTTGCCTGTCTATGACAAGCCGATGATTTACTATCCGCTGACGACATTGATGCTGGCGGGTATTCGAGAAATTCTGATCATTTCCACACCGCATGACACGCCGCTTTTTAAGGAACTACTCGGCGATGGCAGCCAGTGGGGTCTGCAATTAACTTATGCGATACAGCCGACGCCCGACGGGTTGGCGCAGGCATTTATTATCGGACGGGACTTCATCGGTGACGCATTGTCGGCGCTCATCCTTGGAGATAACATTTATTACGGCCACGATTTTGAGAGTCAATTGCGTGTCGCCTCGGCTCGTACCTCGGGTGCAACCGTGTTTGCCTATCATGTGCATGATCCGGAGCGTTACGGTGTCGTTGAGTTTGACCGCCAACGCAATGCGGTCAGTATCGAAGAAAAGCCGCAACAGCCAAAATCCAACTATGCCGTTACGGGGTTATATTTTTACGATCAAAGCGTATGCGATATTGCTGCAGGCATTAAGCCGTCATCGCGCGGCGAACTTGAGATCACGGATGTCAATCGTGCCTACCTTGAGAGCAACCAGCTGACTGTCGAAGTAATGGGGCGCGGTATGGCATGGCTTGATACCGGTACGCATGACTCTTTATTGGAAGCGGGTCAATTCATTGCAACGATTGAGAAACGTCAAGGTTTGAAAGTTGCCTGTCCGGAAGAAATAGCCTATCGCAAAGCTTATATCACCGCAGAGCAACTCGATGCGTTGGCGCGGCCTTTGGAGAAGAACGGTTATGGCCGCTATCTGAGGCAATTGTTAAAAGATAAGGTGTATTAAAAATGCGAGTAGAAGCTGCCGATATTCCTGAAGTATTGATTTTCGAGCCCAAGGTATTTGGCGACGACCGCGGATTCTTCTATGAAAGTTTCAATGAACGTCGTTTCACTGAACTGAGCGGAGTAACTTCCCGGTTTGTTCAGGATAACCATTCCAAGTCAGCGAAGAATGTACTGCGCGGACTCCATTACCAGATCAAGCAACCACAAGGAAAGTTGGTGCGTGTCATTGCCGGAGAAGTATTTGACATTGTTGTAGACATCAGAAAAAGCTCCCCCACTTTCGGTGGGTGGACCGGTGTCGTTTTATCAGCCGAAAACAAACGGCAACTGTGGGTGCCACCAGGCTTTGCCCATGGCTTTCTGGTCACCAGCGAATCCGCTGAATTTCTTTATAAAACTACCGATTATTGGGCGCCGGAATATGAGCGCACTATTCTTTGGAATGATCCTGCAATTGGCATTGAATGGCCGATGAACGGCACGCCCGTGTTGTCGGGAAAGGATCAGGTCGGTAAATTGCTTGCAGATGCTGAAGTCTTTCCATGAATCCTCATGCAGCACAGCCCGCCACTTTGCAGGCACTTGCAAAGAGTCTGTGGCGCAATCGGCAACTGATTTTTCAGATGGCTCGTCGTGAAGTCGTCGGCCGTTATAAAGGGTCTGTACTAGGACTTGCATGGTCATTCTTCAACCCAGTCTTCATGTTGACTGTTTATACGTTTGTTTTTTCCGAAATTTTCAAATCCCGCTGGGCGGGCGCGAGTGAAAGCAAAACGCAATTCGCGGTCCTGCTATTTGCCGGTCTAATTGTGCAGAGCCTGTTTGCAGAGGTCCTCAATCGGTCTCCCAGTTTGATTCTCGGTAATGCCAATTACGTCAAGAAAGTCGTTTTCCCGATTGAAATATTGCCGATAGTTGCGATCGGCGCAGCACTGTTTCACAGTCTTATCAGCATGAGTGTATTGTTGGCGGCTTTTGTGCTTTTCAATGGCTATTTGAATTGGACGGTGATTTTGATTCCATTCGTCTTATTACCCCTCGTTATCCTTATCACCGGTATTTCCTGGATGCTGGCCTCTCTAGGCGTCTTTTTGCGGGATGTCGGTCAGACAATTACGATTATCACGACTGTATTGATGTTTCTCTCGCCAGTTTTTTATCCGGTGAGTGCCGTGCCGGAACGATTCCGTGTGTGGATTATGGCGAATCCGCTGACTTTCATTATCGAGCAAGCCCGCGAAGTTCTTATTTGGGGGCATCTGCCGAATTGGATAGGCTTGGGTATTTATACAATCGTCGCTGTAGTTATCGCTTGGTCCGGTTTTGCCTGGTTTCAGAAGACCAAGAAGGGTTTTGCGGATGTCCTCTAATGAAATTGATGCGTCCGCCAATAAAGTGACAGAAGTGAGCAGTCAGGATCATGGCGATGCCATCGCAATTCGTGTGAGTAAGCTCAGCAAGTGTTACCAGATTTACGACAAGCCGCATGACCGGCTCAAGCAGTTTGCAGCACCTCGCCTGCAGCGTTTGAGCGGAAGGCCATCCAAACAGTATTTTCGTGAATTCTGGGCTTTGAGGGATATTTCATTCGAGATCAAGAAGGGCGGCAGCGTCGGCATTATCGGGCGTAATGGTTCGGGTAAATCGACATTGCTGCAAATCATCTGCGGAACGCTTTATCCAAGCGGGGGCCAGATTGAAATCAATGGTCGTGTTGCCGCGCTATTGGAGCTTGGATCGGGTTTTAATCCCGAGTTCACCGGCAGGGAAAACGTCTTTATGAATGCGGGCGTTTTAGGCTTGACGCGCGAGCAGACCTCAGCGAAATTTGCTGAAATTGAAGCGTTTGCGGACATCGGCGATTTTATCGACCAGCCGGTAAAAACTTATTCCAGCGGCATGATGGTGCGTCTTGCTTTTGCTGTTATCGCGCATGTCGATGCGGACATTCTCGTGATTGATGAAGCGCTGGCGGTTGGGGATGCATTTTTTACGCAAAAATGTATGCGATTCTTGCGGTCATTCATGGAGACGGGAACCGTGCTTTTTGTCAGCCATGATACGAGCGCTATAAAAAGTCTCTGCAATCATGTGATCTGGCTGGAAAAAGGCGAAGTGTTACAGGAGGGTAGCCCTAAAGATGTGTGCGAGGCGTATCTGGAAGCTTTTTACGAAGCACAGCAGGGTAAGAGCAGCACCACCAGACTTAAATTAGACAAGAATCAGAAGACCGATCGTCTTCAAAGAGATCAGCGTCTGCCATTTATCAACGCCAGCAATTTACGTAATGATTTGCAAATTTTTAGATTTGAGCCGGAGGCTGGGTCATTCGGCAAAGGCGGTGCGCAAATTACGTCAGTTGAATTTCTGGATGAAGATGACGTTCCATTTTCATGGGTCGTCGGCGGTGAAGTAGTCACTCTGGCGATAGAGGCCATCGTGCGCGCACCGATGGATGGGATAATTATTGGCTTTACAGTCAAAGATCGGCTAGGCCAAACCCTGTTTGGCGACAATACCTATCTCAGCTATATGGATGAGCAAATATTGGGTGCCGAGGGAGATGAAGTACAGGCCAGATTTACATTTACGATGCCAATCATTCCTGTGGGCGATTACAGTGTGAGTGTCGCAATTGCAAGTGGAACACAAGATCAGCATATTCAGCATCACTGGATTTCCGATGCCTTGATGTTCAAGTCGGAGTCGAGCAATTCGGCTACGGGACTTATTGGCATACCGATGCATCGAATAAAACTTGAAGTAGTAAGGAATGAGCCGTGAAGAATGAATTAGACAGTATGGCGTTTACGGGCGAACGTTTTGTACCCGAAGAGCAAGGCAATATTGTGCTTGAACATTTGCATCGCTATTTGCAGGCTTGTGAAATTGCCGAGGGAAAAACGGTACTTGATATCGCCAGTGGTGAAGGTTACGGCTCGGCCATGCTAGCCGACAAAGCGCTGAAAGTAATTGGTGTCGATATCTCTGAAGAAGCGGTTGAGCACGCCAAGCGCCGCTATAAAAAAGACAATCTTTCATTCTTGGCAGGTAGTTGTGCTGCCATACCATTACCGGATGCGAGTGTGGATATGATCGTGAGTTTCGAGACTATCGAACATCATGATGAGCACGAAAAGATGATGCAGGAATTCAAGCGTGTCTTGCGTCCGGGCGGTGTGGTGATAATTTCCAGTCCCGATAAGCAGCATTATTCTATTGATCCAAACTATAGCAATCCGTATCACGTCAAGGAATTGTTTGAGCAAGAATTCAAACAACTTGTCGGAAATTATTTTGAAAATGTTGCCTATTTTGGTCAGCGTATTGTTTACGGATCTTGTATTTTTTCGGAGTCGGCAGCGACGCCCCTGCAGAGCTATTCGTCTGAGAGTGGGGCTGTCAATCAATCGGCGGGAATGAGCAAGCCGGTATATTGGGTTGCGGTCGCTTCCGATGGTGCGCTTCCTTCATTTGCTTCGGGAATATTGGATCAGCCGATCAACGATTCCGAGTTGATCCTGGAATGGAGAAGAGTGGTTGCGGAAAGAGATGGCCAACTTGCCGATTTGCAGGAAAAGCTTGGACATGCAACCCCCGAATTGAAGAAAGAGTTTGCATATAGGAAGCTTGAGCAAGAAATTGCCGAATTGAAGGTAGAGCATCAAAATGAGATTTCCCGAATTACGTCAAGTAACTCCTGGAAGGCCACACTCTTTTTACGAGAGGGACGCCGTTGGGTGTCACAGCCAGGGATACAAGCCAAGGTGTATGCCAAGGTATTGATTCGTGCTGGCAGGACAATGTATATGCGATTGCCCTTAAGCGATCGGACCAGGGCGGCTCACCGGCAGTTTTTGCAAAGATTTGCTCCCCGTATCCTATTGACAAGTCTCGGGCACATTTCAGGGCATAGGCTGCAGGAGAGGGCGGTCTTCGGAACGCCATTTTCGGAGTACGATCTTACCGCTAACCCTATCGATCTCAGCACTTCGCTGACGCCTGTTGTCTCTGTTATCGTGCCCATCTATGGCAAGAGCAACTATACGCTTCGCTGTCTGGCATCTATTGCCGCAAATCCACCGGCCATTCCGTTCGAGATTATCGTTGTCGATGATTGTTCGCCGGACGACTCGGCCAATATTCTCCGTGAAATAAAACATATACGGCTGATATCAAATCAGGAAAATCAAGGTTTCATCCGATCCTGCAATATCGGCGCCAAGGCGGCCATAGGGCAATATTTGTGCTTTTTCAACAATGACACAGAAGTAAGCCCAGGCTGGCTCGATGCGCTTGTGAGGACCTTTCAGGATTTTCCGGGGACAGGGCTTGCAGGTTCCAAGCTTGTGTATCCGGACGGTAGCCTGCAAGAAGCGGGCGGGATTATCTGGAAAGACGGAAGTGCCTGGAATTTCGGCCGGAATCAAGACCAGTTATCACCGATGTATAACTATGCACGCGAGGTAGATTATTGTTCGGGTGCATCCATCATGGTACCCAAAACCTTGTTTGAAGAGATGGGCGGGTTTGACGAGCATTACCTCCCTGCTTACTGCGAGGATTCCGATCTTGCGCTGAAAATTCGCGAGCATGGGTATCGTGTCATTTATCAACCACTATCTGTTGTTGTGCATTACGAAGGTATTACATCCGGCACAGATACCGGTCAGGGCGCTAAAGCATATCAAGTTGCCAATCTGAAGAAGCAGTTTCAACGTTGGCAGGCACGTCTGGCGAATCACCAGGAAAATGGCGTCGATGCCGATGACGCCAAGGATCGCATGGCCAAGCGCCGTGTTCTGGTGCTGGATCATTGCACGCCGACGCCCAACCAGGATGCCGGATCGATTATTACGTTCAATATGCTGTTGCTGCTGCGCGAAATGGATTTTCAGGTGACCTTTATCCCTGAGCATAATTTCTTGTACATGCCGGAATTTACCCCGGACCTGCAACGCGCTGGTATAGAAGTGCTTTACTCACCCTATTGCGAGTCAGTTGCTCAGCACTTGAAGGATTTTGGGCAGCGCTATGATCTGGTCCTGATGTTTCGTCCCATGGTTGTTCATCATCATCTGGAGGTGGTACGCCATTATTCGCCCCAAGCCAAAGTGTTATTTCATACTGTCGATTTACATTACCTTCGCATGTCGAGGGAAGCGAACTTGTTTGACGATAAGGTGAAGCAGGAAGCCGCAGAAACAATGAAGATGGTGGAGTTCGATGCAATTCGTGCAGTTGATACAAGCATTGTCGTAAGCATGACGGAGCGTGATGTTCTGCAGCAAGAGTTACCTGACCAAAAGATCCATGTATTTCCATTGATCATGGAGGTGAAGGGGACAAATACGACATTTAAAGATAGGCGGGACATCGTATTTGTCGGCGGCTATCAACATACGCCGAATGTCGATGCCGTAATATATTTCGCAAATGAAATTATGCCTATTCTTCGTCAGAGATTGCCGGGAGTACGCTTTTATGCCGTGGGAAGCAATGCGCCGGTGCAAGTTACGGCTTTGGCGAGCGAAGATGTCATTGTTACCGGGTTTATAGAAGATCTATCATCCTTGCTCGATCAGATGCGAGTCGCTGTCGCTCCGCTGCGTTTCGGTGCCGGCATCAAGGGCAAGATCGGATCGTCAATGGCGGCCGGGTTACCAGCGGTGGCTACGTCTCTTGCGGCCGACGGTATGTCGTTGACATCAGGTCGGAATATTCTGGTCGCTGATGGCGCAGCCGCATTTGCTGAAGAGGTCATCCGACTCTATCAAGACGAATCACTGTGGTCGGAGGTAAGTCAGGCGGGAATAGCTTTTGCGGGAGAAGCCTGGGGGGCGGAAGCTGCCTGGAATACGCTTGACGGCATTCTGAGCGATCTTGGATTGAGCAGTGAGCGTCATGCACGACCGCTTACGCTTTGGAGTAATGACACTAGAGCAAGACAATAATAATTGGGATAAGCATGAAACTTGGTTTTGGGACTTGGCGTTTCTTTTTGGCATTTTTGGTCGTTATTTCGCATCTGTGGGAAGGCATGTTGCCAGGCCCTGCCGCATACGCGGTTTGGGGTTTTTATCTGCTGAGCGGCTTTCTGATGACGCATGTGCTACGTCACAAATATGGGCCGACAGTAGATGGTTTGCGGGACTATGCCTACAATCGTTTTCTGCGTATTTTTCCGATTTACTGGATAGCCTGTGTCTGCGGGGCGGCGGCGGTCGTAATATTGCACAGATACGGGGTTGATCCTGCGTTCTTAAATCCGCAGTTCGTAAGGCCGCATGGCTGGTTGGAATGGTTTGTCAACGTCACTCTGTTGCCTATTCCCGTTGCCGGCATGTTTGTCCCGGTGGCAGGTGCATTGGCGGTTGAAATCGGCGTCTACATATTGATACCTTTGATGGCTTTTAGCCGGCCTGCAGCTTGGTTGGGTTTGGTTTTGAGTCTTTTGTTGAGTGCACAATATGGCTTTCATTCCGATACATTCGGGATTCGCTACTCTTACTTTTTAACTTGCTTTGCGGTGTTCGCATTTGGATCCCTGGTTTCTCATCATAGAGATGTGCTTGAAAGATTCAAAGCGCCAATACTGAGCGTGCTTGTATGGTTAATTCATGGTCTCATCTGGCGTTGGTACGATCCGTGGCCGTGGGGATATGGCATTTATTTTTCAACGCTGCTTTCAGCGTGGGTCGTCATATCTTTTGCTTCGCAAAAGACGGGAAAACTGGATCGCATTCTTGGCGATCTATCCTATCCCGTTTATCTTTTTCATACGGTAGTGGGTGCATGGGTGCTTCTATTTTTCCATCAAGGTCGTTCTTTCGAATTTTTCTGCATATCATTTGTTGTGACCTTGTTACTCTCTTGGGCTGTTGTTGTTGGCATCGATAGCCGGATTGGACAATTCAAAAAGCAAAGACCTGAAAAGTAATGGAGCGAAAGTCAAATTGATTGCGCATATTGAAGGTTTGTTGCCTTCAGTTTCGGGTCATTGGTGGCATCTGCAAGTGGTTTCGCGAAATAGAGTTGAGGTTATGAAAATTCGCATGAAAAAAAATAACGAGCAAGTGTGGTCAATAGTATTGTTGATTGTCGCGCTGTCACTGCTAGGTATCGGGTTTGGCGCAACAGTAACGCAAGGTTGGTGGAAAGAAGTCATTTGGTCCTCAGGAGTTGTGGGAAGAAATTTTCGTGAGTGCCTTGCCATCGGTTTGATCGGCTACATTATTTTGCTGAGACTGCGGATACCATTTCTTTTCCTGATTGTTCCGTCTTTGATTTTATGCGTCGGATTGACTGGACTAGGCCCCCTCATGTCCGTTGTCTGGTTTTGGTTATGTGCGGCGCTAATTGGCGGATATATTCTTGGATTGAGCGAGGATGCTGATGGGCATATCTGGACTACTCGTGATTGTGCTGTGGGATTTGCCATTATCGGATCATTAATAGGGTTATTAGTGCATTTTCCAATTTGCACCCCTGCTGTACTTTTTGTTTTGTTTTCATCTGCGGCGCTCTTTAGTGCGTGCAGACTTCAAAAAAATGGCAGGCTTCATATAAAGTTAGAAAATTTGCTTGCGTTCCAGCGACGCCCGTGGCCTGAAATTATCATCCTTGCATTTGTTTTAGCTGGTGCCACTCTGGTATTGATGGTGACGATGTTGCCGGATATCGGACATGATGCGTTATCGATGCATCTTAATATTCCCGCCCGTATTCTTGAGTCCAAACTTTGGAAGTTTGATGTTACGCAGTACACCTGGGCGGTTGAGCCCATGGGTGCCAACTGGCTCTTGGTCCCCTCATATTTTTTAGGCGGGGAGCAAGGAGCGAGGCTGATGTCCTCTTCGTTCCTGTTTGCTACTGCATGGCTCTCATATCGAATGATGAAGCACCGTGTCGGATCGTTGGCTGCGTTGACGGTGCCTGCGATCCTTTTGACTTTGCCGTTAACACTTATGATTGCAAGCAGTGTTTTCGTAGAGTCGGCACTTGGATTTTATTTTTTAATCTGTTTTGCCGAACTAATTGGCACCACCAATGTAACGAATGGCCGTTGGTTTGTAATGGGTGTCACCGCAGGATACGCCTGTGCAATTAAATTGCTTGGCGCACCCATTATTCCGTTACTGCTTGCCGGTGCCTGGATACGTTCCAGGACAGGGAAATTTCAGTCCGTAACATTTGCGGTAGTTGCAATTGCAGTTATTGCCTTCTTCGTCTGCGGGCTGCCTCCTTACCTCGTGGCCTATTGGAAAACTGGGAATCCGTTTTTTCCCTTCTATAACGACATATTTCATTCTCCATTTTTTAGTACTGGTAGCGTCTTTGGTAATGGCCGGGGATTTTCGAATCCGATGTATGAGAAGCCATTAAGCATCCAGTTATTTTGGGATGCGGTAATTAGTTCCAAAGGGTTTGGCGAATCCGCAGCAAATGGGGCGGTCGGAATTGTATTGTTAATATTTTTTCCACTATCGGTTTTAAGTGCGATCGTTCATCGTCGCTGGGCAATGTTAACTGCCATAATGGCCGCGATGTTTTATGTCGTTTTGGTGTTCAATTCGCAAGCGTATCTGCGCTATATATATCAGATTATTCCCTGGTTTCTTATTTTGGGCTGTTGGGCGCTTTCAGGAATTGCATACCCTCGTATCAGCACAACTTTGCTTGTATCGGTTTTATGCCTTATTAATTTGGCGCGATTTCCCGTCGCGTCCGGGCCGCTTCAGCAATTTGACCCATCCCTGTTCTTAGATCGCGCTGCCGGTGAGGCTTTTCTGGTGCGTAATAAGCCTGTCGCGGTAGTCGGCGACATTATTCGTAAAATGGATGACCTGAGCCATCGACAGATTTTAGTGTTGGGAACCGATCCGGTTTTCAGTCATTTTCCTGGGGGAACTATTGCAGACTCCTGGCATTCCTGGTCTTTCTTTACGTCGGATATCAAATTTACCCACTTCGGCAGGCTTATCGGACAATTGGGCATTGAGGTGATAGTTCATACAATAGGCCAGAATGAACCGCATGAAGCTGAAGTGATGAATTTGACTGACGAAGTATTCAGGTTTCACAACATCCGTGTGGGTTTGGTCAAGCCAGAACTGCTGTATACACGAGAGCGTATTGTAGGGCCCGATTTGCACAAACTGGAACCTTCATGGAAACTTAACGGTGCGATTCCGACTGCTTCTGGGGTCGATGCATCTGTGAATTCCGCAATTACGCAGACGGTCGATTTTGGTCTGAATAAGAAAGCATTATTGGAAATGAAAGTGGCTTGTCCTGAAAATGATTTGTTTCGTTCGCAGATTAATTGGACAAATGCCAAAGATGTATTTATTTCCACCGACATTGAGCTCCATCCCTGCAAGCCCGAAGGCATTACGATCCGGCGCGTGATTACTCGTCCCGAAGGCGCGGTAAAGGCAATTGTTTACGGTGGGGGCCAAACTGACCAAGCGGTGAACATACGGGAAATATCGCTACGCACCGCAGACTGATCTCGTAACGCTGTCAGTTCGCATGCCCGGATTTTTATCAAGTACAAGAAGCCAGCGGAGAGGGGCGACGCTGATGCGAAGCATGGGATGACCTGTAATAACCAGCACCAAAAATTGTGGTACATCCTTTTCTTGGCGTATACAATGTGGCATTTTTATGCGGCAATTCTATGCTATATCGATGAACAAGATGTCCATTGCACACAGTCTGCAATGGATTTTGCATGAGAGAATTTTTGATGAATAAGATTGCAGTTATCTTGCCCGCATATAATGAAGAACAAACAATTGCAGCTACCATCGGTGATTTTCACCGTGCCTTACCTGAGGCAGAAGTATGGGTAATCAACAATCGCTCAACTGATACTACCGAATCGCTGGCAAATAAAACGCTTTTGCTAATTGGATGCAAGGGTGGCGTTATCAATGAACAACGGCCGGGGAAAGGAAATGCTGTCAGACGCGCTTTCCTTGACGTCGAAGCCGATATCTATGTTCTTGCAGATGCGGATTCGACGTATCCGGCTGAACAGGCCATGGAATTAATTGCGCCAATCATTGCCAATGAAGCCGATATGGTCGTCGGCGATCGGCATAGTGCCGGACATTATGCCGCCGAAAACAAGCGTGCTTTGCATGGATTGGGAAATTCGTTGGTACGTTATTTGGTCAATAAGCTTTTCCGCGCCAAGTTGGCTGACATAATGAGCGGTTACCGAGTGTTCAATAGACTGTTTGTGAAGAGCTATCCAATTCTAGTTGAGGGATTTGAAATAGAAACCGATATGACTTTGCATGCTTTGGACAAACGCTTTCGAATTATTGAGATACCTATCAATTATCGTGACCGCCCGGCAGGTAGTTTTTCGAAATTAAATACTTTGCATGATGGCGCTAAAGTCATAAGTACTATTGCTCGCATCTTGCGATACTACCGACCGTTGACTTTCTTCGGCGGCGCCGCACTTTTCTTTGCCTTTATAGGATTTGTCGCGGGTATTCCTGTATTTCAGGATTGGATGCGCGAGCAATATATTCGACATGTGCCGCTAGCCATTCTTGCTACCGGTTTGGAAATTGTTGCGATCATTTTCGCGGCGATTGGCCTGATTCTCGATTCGATCACCCATCAGGATAAGTCTAATTTTGAACGTGAACTTCTCAATCGCTGAGGATGTGAACAATCAATTGAAAAATACTGATGCCTCTCTTGCGGATATAGCATCGCCAGCGATTGAACGCGAGGCGATGAAGCAAGAGGTATGTTATTTACATCGTTGCCTATTCCACAGAGATCCATCTTCCGAAATCATCGATAGATATTTTCGTGCGCACGAGGAAATTAAAGAATTGCGTACAGCCCCCCCACTTCAACTGGGTACAGTATCCATTGTCGTCGCTCGACAGTTAGACGCCATGGGCATAGAACCCTGGTTGCGTGGCGGCACAAAACGCCACATCTTGAGCGCAAAGTTATTGTTGCTGTCATATCTGGCGGAATCAGACGCAAGCCATTCCGAATTCGTGCGTTGTTCAGGCGGATTTGCAAGAGCTCTGACAAGTATGGTTTTTATTATGACCTCGGCTCTGTTCAGGTTAATCCACGGACGTTTGCAAAAGACTTGGTATGGACTCCTTTGATTATGTGATCGTGGGCTCCGGCCCAGCGGGAGTCGCTGCAGGGCGCCGTCTTGAAGGGAAGGACGTTTGCATCGTCGATGTAGGAGATTTACCGCAGGGGAATTTTCCTCACGCAACGCTCCGCGGAGGACTCGCATCCGGGGATTTCGAATCCTTGCTTGGTCATCGCTGGGAGATGCTTGGGAACCTGATTGACCCCGGCCGCGTTCATGCCAAATTGCGCTTGCCAAACGTGGGTTACATATTGGGTGGCAAAACTTTTCGCGTCTTCGATGATGCAAATAAATGTCTCCTCCAGGGCGCCGGCAGCTATGCTGCAGGGGGAATGTCAAACGCCTGGGGCGCTCAACTATTTCGCTACACCGACAAAGATTTGGACGAAGCCGGCGATTGGCCATTCAAAGCCGCCGCGCTAGATAGTTACTATGCAGACCTGGAGGCACATATCGGCATCGCAGGTGAGGTTGACGATATGCATAGCTTTCTAGGTGAAACTACAGGAATGCTGCCGCCGGCGCCGATCGTTTCAGCTGCGGAATATCTTCTCACCCGTTATCGCATGCGTCGCAAGCGTACTAATGAGGCAAATTTCCGATTAGGCCGCTCCAGACTGGCCGTTCTTACTCAACCGCATCGGGGATATAGTCAACATGAATTCGGTGAAACCGAATTCTTTTCTACTGAACAGTCTGGGATTTACACAGCACGGCGTACGCTCAAAGAATTGATTACTCGCGGAAGCTTGACATATCTCGGTGGTCATCGTCTGGTCGCTTATCGTGAATCGGCAGAGCATGTCGAGATCGATCTGTGCGTAGGAAACGATGATGTAATCAAAACGATAAGGGCTCGACATCTTCTTTTAGGTTGCGGCACGATGCAAACTGCTCGTCTGGTTTTATTGAACAAGCAGGAGTTCGGACGGAAACTGCCGTTTATCGACCATCCCCCGACATTGCTGCCGCTCTTCATTCCAAAAAAATTCGGCGCCGCTTTCCCGTCCCAAAGTTTCCCCATACAACTCGTGGCAACTCTTGGCGGACTGGCCCGCAGCAACATGATCAGCTTTTATTATCCTGGCGCGCTTCTTTGGGCCGACTTGCTTGCCGATATTCCGTTACCCTTAAATTCCGCTATACGACTATTACCTAATTTGATCGGGGGCATGTTAGTCGCCCAAATTTGGGAAACGTCCAAGCCTGTTGCTGGAAATCAACTTAGTGTCGAATCTGATGGATCGATTAGGATTGATTATCCTCATCGACTTTCTCAAGGCAATATGATCCAAAAACTGCTTGCTGCGCTACGGCCGTTGGGTGCTTATTCGCTTCAACGTCTTGCCTCAATGTCTCCCCCGGGCTGGGGTTTTCACCATGCCGCCTGTTTGCCGATGCGCCATTATCCTGGGCCTTTTGAGACACATATCGATGGCAGATTGTGGGATAGCAAGCGGGTCCGTATTGTAGATGGCAGCGTTCTTCCTAGCTTACCTGCCAAAAATCATTCCTTGACCCTAATGGCCAATGCCGCCCGTATCGCAGACGAGACCTTGAAATGCGGATATTAATCATCGGTGGTGCTGGCTTCATCGGTGCCAATCTGGCCCGCTATGCCTTTGAACAGGGCCATGAGGTAATCACCCTTTGTCGCTCCGGCGCGGTGGAGAATTTTAACGGTGGTATTACATTGAAATGGGCCTTCGGGGCGCCGATACCCGCGATTGCGCTGGAAGATGTGGACTGTGCTTTCCATCTGGCGCATGACTTTTCCGGGGCAGCCGGTGCGCAATTGACACTGAATGAAACGCTTAAGTGTGTCACCCAATTACGTGAAGCGGGTGTCGGACGGCAAATTTTCTTCTCTTCATATTCAGCTGGGGATCATGCCACTTCGCTTTACGGACAGACCAAGCTGGCCATAGAGCAGAGCTTGGCCGGTGCGACAGATATTGTCATTGTTCGTCCAGGACTAGTTTTGGGAACTGGAGGAATATATGGCAGGATTTGTAAATGGGCTCGCCGTTTACCGCTAATTCCATTGCCTGATGGGGGGTATGGGCTGGTGCCTGTCATTACGATTGAAAAGCTTTGCCGGGAAACCTTGACCTTGGCCGCGAATTACGAGCGAGTGCCTCAAGCAAATCTATTTGAGAAACAATTATTCAGTCTGCGTCAGTTAGTGTTGAATGCGGCTGCCGAAGTTGGACATCGTCCCTGGATTATTTTTGTACCAGCCTCGTTAATCGTTTTGGGGCTACGTACCGCTAAATTGCTAAATATACCGATCCCCGTTAATGAAGATAGTCTTACGGGTTTCCTAGCCAATCAGGCTGCACAACATGTTTCTACATTAGAGGATTGAATACATGCTCAAGCAATTACGCCAATGGTTTTACGCTTCCCAGGTACGCGGAGTTGATGTCGACGACAATATTCTGCTTGATATACATACCAGTATCTTGCTCAAAAAACGGTTGCTTCGTTCAACGTTCGAAACGTTCTATCGTGATATGGCTAGCTTATGTGACCGGTACCTTGTTGTTTCGGGAACGGAGATTGAGCTTGGTACAGGAGCCGGCTTTTTCAAGAGTATACGTCCTGCACTTATAACTTCTGATGTTCGAAAAGGGCCTCACATTGACATGGAGATCAATGCCCAGGCAATGGCGCTGAATGACGATTCGGTACGTTGCATATATGCCATTAATGTATTTCATCATTTGCCCGACCCAGAGAGTTTCTTTGCAGAGTTGACGCGTGTTCTACGCCCGGGCGGCGGCTGTATCCTGATCGAACCGCACGGGGGTTTTGCTTCTCAGTTATTGCATCGACATTTGCATAGTGACGAGCATTTCGATCCCAACGCACCAAATTGGCGTACTGCTGAGATCGGTGGACCTCTTTCGGGGGCAAATCAGGCAATGGCACACATTGTGTTTCAGCGTGATTTGCTGCGATTTGAAGCTTTGTTTGGCAAACAATTGGAAATCGTCCATCGCGGTTTCGAATTGAATGCATTACGCTACCTGTTTTCTGGCGGTCTGAATTTCCGTCAGCTAATGCCCTCATTCATGGCTCGTCCATTGGCTTTGATCGAATCCCTGTGTCGGCCACTTGCACGGCATTGGTCTTTGCATCAAATTATTGTGATTCGCAAACGAGCATGATTCGTCAATATCTAAAATTTTTTATTAATGGGGGCATTCTTGGTGTCGCCGCTACGGCACTGCAATTATTGATCTATAAAATGATGAGCAGCGACTCAGCTATTGCTTACTCTTTTGCAAGCGCGTTAACTTATATGCCGCTCATCATTGTCAATTTTTTGATTCAGCGGTCTTGGATATTTGGTCGACGCGGACTGTTTTGGCGTTTTGTCGTGTCGAATTTGATCATTATGGCTTTGGTATCGTTTCTTTCACCGATATGTCGCCACGTAATCGATGCAGGGTTTGGTACACCGTATGGTGAACGCACTGGTTTTCTGGTCGCGGCGCTACTTGGATCAATTCCCTCGTTTCTTTTGACACGATTTTGGGTTTTCGGCTTCGGCAAACGCAATGCCATGAACTAAAATTTAATGAATGCTTTGATTGTCAAGAAACCGCGCGGGTGAGTAAGTCAACGACCCTATTTTGCTCCACATCCGTTAGTTCGACCCAAAGGGGTAAACGAACTAATCGCTCGGATTGACGATCTGTCATATCCAACGTCCCATGGACCCTACTGTACTTCTGACCTGCTGGCGATGAATGAAGCGGAACGTAATGGAACACAGACGAAATACCTTCATGTCTAAATTCTTCTAATACTTTCTGCCGATCAATTCCATCTGCAAGTATCACGTAATACATGTGCGCGTTATGCTGGCATTCATCAGGTACGATGGGACGACGAAGAGCGCCGCTGGTTTCTAAGGGGTGAAGTAACTCGTGATAACGCTGCCACACAGCTAAACGCTTTTGAGTGATCCGGTCTCCCTCTTCAAGTTGTGCCGAAAGAAAGGCAGCAATTAATTCTCCAGGTAGAAAGGATGAGCCGACCTCCTGCCATGTGTACTTGTCGACTTCGCCTCGAAAAAAACGACTACGATCGGTACCTTTTTCTCTGATAATTTCAGCGCGCAACACTAACTGCGGATCATTGACCAACAGCGCACCGCCTTCTCCCGAAATCACATTCTTTGTTTCATGAAAACTATAGGCCCCCAGGTCACCGATGCTGCCCAAAGCACGGCCTTTATAGCTTGCCATCACGCCTTGGGCGGCATCTTCCACCACTTTCAGTCCATGATGCTTGGAAATGGACATGATCGTATCCATTTCACAGGCTACACCAGCATAATGAACAGGAGCGATCGCGCGTGTACGTGACGTAATAGCTGCCTCAATCAAACTCTCATCCAAGTTCAACGTATCTTCCCGAATATCAACAAATACCGGCACGCCACCTCTCAAGACGAATGCGTTTGCTGTCGAAACAAACGTGTAGGAAGGCATAATAATTTCATCGCCGGGACGAATGTCCAGCAGCAAAGCGGCCATCTCTAAGGCGGCGGTACATGAGTGCGTCAGTAATGCTTTAGAGCATTTAGTACGCTCTTCCAGCCATTCATGGCATAGTTTGGTAAAAGGTCCATCGCCAGCCAAACATCCATTTGCATGGGCTTCTGCAATGTACTGCAATTCTTTACCGGTCATATGTGGCCAGTTAAATGGGATTTTTTTTTCGTTCATTTGCTCGGTAAATATTTCTGGGCTGCCGTTTTTTGGAGCACTATAATCGGATTATTGTCCATTGAATCTTCTGCACTTCGTCACGAATCTTCGTAATTTGTCTTAGGTAGCAAGGCGTTTCAATTTGAACGCCATAATTTCTCGATATTAAGCAGTGCATTAATCGCGCAATCAATATTGGCATCGGACGTTGCAAAACACATTCGTAAATAGCCGTCCATTCGGTCACCAAAAGCGATTCCTGGAGTGAACGATACATTAGTCACATCTACGATTTTTTTTGCCAATTCCAAGGAGGGGAGTCCAAATCGTGTTACATCAATCATGGAATAAAAAGCGCCTTGCGGCAGAATCATAGCTTCTTCTAGCCATGATCCATTTATAGAAAAAATAATTCTTTCTCTTCTTTTTTCATACTCATTTCGCATTAATTTGACGTGGTTCTGAGCCTCCGGATCATGTAATGCGGCTATCCCGGCCATTTGCGTAAAAGGGGAAAGACTAGTTACTGAAAATTGACTCAGTTTTAGGATTTCGTCAATTACGTTCTTACTTGCAACAATGTATCCAATGCGCCAGCCGGTCATTGCGTGTGTTTTTGAGAAACTGAAAGCCGAAATAACCCAGTCAAATACATCCGGATTCGAGGCTATGCTGAAATGTTTGGATTCTTGAAAAACTATTGACTCATAGACTTCATCGGATATTACGTAAATGCCACGGGCAGCTGCAGCAGTTACCAATTTACGAAGTTCAGCTTCCCCATATACGGCGCCAGAGGGGTTGTTGGGTGTATTGAGAATGATTAATTTGGTTCGAGGCGTAAAACGCTCGATAACCCTATCTGCCACGAGTTGGAAACCGTCTTTTGGTGTCGTTTGCACGATGATCGGTATTCCTTCTGCGAGGATCACATCCATCTCGTATGCACGCCAGTACGGCTCGATAATGACGCATTCATCACCTGGGTTGACAAGCGCGCGTATCGCCATTCCTATGCCATGAACCGCTCCGTGCGTGATAAGTATATTGTCGTTAGCAGAGCACTTAATATTGTTTTCAGCTAGAAGCTTGGAGGCGAGAGCTCCACGTAAATCAAATAGTCCCCTGCTATCGCAATATTTGGTCTCCCCTTTTAGCAAGGCATCATGGGCAGCACTTATGATATTGGGATGAGTCGGAAAATCGGGGTCGCCCGTCTGCAATTTTACGATCCGTTGTCCTTTTTTTTCGCAAGCACGCACGTAATCCGCAAAGGCCACAGAGTAGGATTGGCAAACCTTCGACAGAGCGGAAAATATAATGTCATCCATTGCGATTCACTACTCCCTTGATGCCGTGCCATTCAGTGTCGGCACGGCTGTGTATATTATTTATTTATCGAGAGGCTGGGATAATTCTCTCAAATGTTCAATGTGTATGCTTGATAATAGATCTCGTTCTGTAAGATAAGCTTTATCACAAACAATTTTTTTGGTATCCCACTTCAAGGTATCAAGACAGAAGAACCAAATATCTTCTTGCATCTCTATTCTTTGCAAACGTGCCAACATGTCTGCGTTTAATCTGTCAGGAGGAATCACCGTGACACCACCGTCATCACAAACTGCTATTCCACCCTCATAGATAGCTCTCATTTTTTCTTCAAGATCCTTAGGATAAGGCTCACTTGGAATATTAAAACATCCAAGTGGTGACACTCCCTCAGACCAAACAGGATATCCCTGGCGCCTGATTTCCGCTGCATCCCTAATGAAACCTTGCACTATTACTGCTGCCGCGCCTTTATAAAGCAAAGCATATTTGGCGATCAGATCCCCAACAATTCCCCGTCCGTCGCATAGGTGCGAAAAAACGATGACGACTTCACCTTTCTGAACGTCCCGTACTTGTTCATGTACGGCATAGTTGGAATTATTTGCAGTAAATATGGTGCGCACACGCCCCGCACGGTACAGATCGAAATTAACGGGTCCAACTTTCGGTAGTACTCCTGATTTACCGAGTGCGTCGGCCAACTCAGTAGTTGAAACACGGTTTTCAATACAAAAATCAAGTATTTCGCTAGCGTAGTCCATTCTTTATATCCCTTAAAAAATTCAAGCTCACTTATGTGGATGTGCTTTGAATCGGTTAAAAAGCGTATCTTCGTTTGAGAATGAGTCATCTTTAAAAATAAATAAAGAAAACTCAAATGGCATGTAATCGTTGCGGAGCATTACATTCCGAGAATGCTTGTACGCAATGGCCATTATTTTCTCCGGCGAACTGTGAAACGTATGTTCCAATTGATAATCGACCTTATCGGAAAGAAAATCAAAAGGAATGCCATCACGACTCAATCAAAGTGCTTTAGCAATAGTCGCTTCAATTAAATCGTAATTATTTACTTCGGTGAGGCGGTGGTTAAATATTCCGGATGCGACGACAAAGTCAAATTTTTCATCCAGATTGATTTCCAAAAAATCATCGATTAGAAAATTGATAGCGCTACCCTCATAGCGCGACCATTCGCCTTGAGCCGCTTCACTTCATCACTCGCCGCTTCCCGCAAGATCCTGACAATCTGCTCGTCGTTGTATCAGCTCTTCTTCATGCTCACTCCTCATACGAGGGGCCTATTATCTCTAGATTATTTTGGTCTGGAAATAGCCGGCCAGGTCATAACTAAATTTTTATATTGCGACGAATAACGCTCGATCGTATCTTTCCTGTCAACCGAAGGTAGAATTAAAGACACTAACCGATTCCGAGATGAGTTTGCAAATTTCGGTACCCAATATTTTTTTTCTTTGTCTCATCCAAACCTTCAGTTAACAATTCAAAGCGCTCCCTTAATTTGGATGCGCCGAATTCAGGACTATCCGATCCGACACATAGTCGGAGATCAAACTTCTCAAAGAGGAATCGAATATCGAGATCAATCGAGCTTCTTTCATACTTACAAATAGTGAAAGATAAATCCAGTAGGGTCTCTCGAAATTGCCTCGCAATTTCAGCGACTTCAAGTAATCTGACGGCCCCCCCGTGTACCAGAATTAACTTTTCATTAGGTACCTCACACAAGAGGGTAAGTAATTGTTCGGGAGTATTGGAACAAAGTTTCTTGTCTTTGCTCCAAAAATAAGTGCAAAGAAGAATTGCCAGGTTAAGTTTGTTCGCCTCAGTTATTATATTCGGCAGCCACGCATTCGATAAGTTGATACTTGATATCCGAGGGTGAATCTTGATTCCAACATATCCCAAATCTTTTAAGCGTTGCAGATATTCTTTAATCGATATACCTGAATCAAGCACTTCAAAATCAAAAAAGGCTATTGGAAATAAATTGGCGGCATGATGACGGACAAAAGAAACATATGTTTTTTCTTCATAGGCGCCTACTTTGGATCCCATTCCTACTGCAAGAGCCCATTTGACGTTGTTTTCCTCCATTGTGGAAAGCAAATGCTGGATTGTGTTTTTCCCATCATATTCCGGATGAAACCAATTGCCATTAGGGAAAGGGTGCGTAAGGCTGTCAAAAATGGGGACGCTATTCATAATAAACCTGTACCGTTTGGTGTACTTCAGTTAATAATTTTCGCAGAGTTGCGGGGGCGTCCGCATACGCGACGACATGCCCATGTCGAGTTCGGTCATCCGACGCTAGCGCGATAACATCATCTTTTTTGATATTCAACCCGATGGTCACGATACCAGTCATGTTACGCACTCGCTCAATGCCCTTAATTACCTTTACATGACCAGGCTTAAACTCAAAAAAGTCTAATACTGCCACCCGATCTGGAAATATTGGTTCGATCGAGCTTATTTTTTCCCCAAGTGCCATTCTTATTAATAGAGCATTGCTATCCATACCGCTCATAAGAGGCACAATGTCAGATGAAATTCTTGTTCCACCGCCACGTGCAGCAACTTCGATGAGATAAAGCTTCCCTTCATCATATTTGTATTCAGCATGGGTTAACCCGTATGGCAAAGCCATTGATTCAACTAAGCGATTATGTTGTTCGTGCAATGCCAGGTAGTCGATTTGTTCATGACGTTGGCTAAACCATAATTGATTGGCAACCATTTCATTGTGTGCGTAATGTGTTTTACAAGACGTCGCCAAACAATAATGGCTACCGGCATTTAGTTGAATACCATCCACCGTTAGCTCAGTACCACCAATAAACTTTTCAATCAGTACTGTTTTATCGTTACTTTGCAACAAAGCTGATTCATAAGCATGTTCTAACTCATCGTTGGAGGTAACTTTTGCAACTCCCCGGCTAGACTGATTGGCGGGCGGCTTCATCACAACAGGAAATCCGTGCGTTCTAACGAATCGAATAGCGTCAGCTATATTCCGACACAATTCATATGCAGGTGTTGGAAAATTATTGCGTTGGCAAAACTTCCGCATCTCATGCTTATTTGTAAATAGTTCAGCTGTCGCAGTGCCTATGCCATGAATACCAAGCTGTTCAGCAACATATGCTACTGTTGTTACTGCGATGTCACTTTGATCCGTTATCACACCGTCGACGTTATATTGCCTCGCATATTCCAGGTTTTTGTCTCTATCGAGCACGTTTGCGACAAGGCCAATATCTGCAAACTCAAATCCGGCTGAATCGGGGTAGAGATTCGTGTTCACAACGAAAATACCCAGTTCTTTAGCCTTGCGAATAATAGGTATTTGCCATTCCCCGCCTGCAACTATCAATATTCGTTTCATTTGAAATAACACCCCAAAAATTTCAGCATTATTTGGTTCGCCCAAATGTTTGTCGAATAATAGTGTAAGGGCGCCTTTTCGTTTCTGAAAATATTTTTGAAAGATATATGCCAACTACGCCGATGGACGACATTATCAGGCCTCCGAGTAGCCAAATAGAAGCCATTACCGAGGTCCAGCCGCTTAACGGAGTATTCAGAAGAGACCAATTAACCACTAGATATACTATGTAAACTGCGGCAATCAGAAAAATGATTGCTCCCATATAGAAAATACTTATTAGGGGCAGGTTACTAAAAGACGTTACTGAATTAACTAGTAGCGCCATTTTTCGTTTAAAGGTGTAAGTTGTCGGGGCGTTGCTGTGTTTTCTTATTAGATGACACGTCTGCTTGAAACCAGTTATATAACAAAGGCCGGCCATAAAGACCTCGCGTTCTTCATGACGCAGCAGAGCGTCTACGTACCGGCATGTCATCAAACGTGCAGTAACAGTATTTTCCGGAAGAGAAAGCCCTGTTAGGAAATTGAATAACTTATAAAACCAATAACCACTCCAACGCTCGAAGAGTCCACCTTTACGCTTTTCCTGTACTCCATACACAACATCACTTCTATCATGCTCCATCTGCTCGGCAAAGTTGAAAAGCCACTCTGGCTCCTCTTCCAAGTCACTATCAATCAGAAAAATATTTTGCCCCTTGGCTTGGGCGAGACCGGTCATCATGGCTTTGTGATGGCCAAAGTTACGGGATAGATCAACTACAACGACATGACTGTCTCTTTCGGTAAGATGCACTGCAAGGGCAAGACTATCGTCAGTTGATCCGTCGTTTACTAAAATTATTTCATATTCTGATCCAGCAAATTCGCTCGCAACAGCACTTGCCCGTTGATAAAACTCGGCAATATGCGACGCGGATTGGTAAAGCGTTGCGACAACGGAAAGCTTCATTGAGATATATGTATTTTTTAGATAATTGGCGATTTTAATATAGCTAATTATTATCAGCCACTAATCGCTCACGGTTACATATAATTAATTGCGAATCGGCAAATCTTACTGTTGTAGCTTGATTATACTGTTCCCGCAATTGACTGCCCGGGATTTGTAGTCCTGTTGTAAAAATGCGCTCATCTAACGTCGATTGTTATACGAGTACCGTTCATATTCGATCATAAAGGCTGACGTTACATGCTTTATAATGGCGGCCCATAAGGCAAACTGGCTTTGGCCTAGCAGTACGAGAAGAAAATGATGATAGATTTCCGGACTGCATTTATATCGTTGCCGCGATCATTTTTACAATTTATGGGGAGCTGGCTTTGATGTGGCATATTGCCAATTTTGGTTACTTCCTCCTACTCTTGGGGTGAGTTGAAATTTCTCATTTCACTGTTTTGACCCATTGATTTTTCTACCGGACGCCTTTGAGCGAGTTGATGAGTTTTAGGAGGGCGTTTGGGAACCGCCTTAATTTTGCTCGGAACCATAATAGCCGCGCCTAGTTAAATACCGGGCAATCATAATCGTTGCAAGAAGCTTATCCCAATTTTCCTAACGAATACATGTATCTAATTCCAAAAACTATGAAAAAACGGAATGTCTTCACCTTCGGGCTTTTCTTCGATGTACTTAGTTATTTATTTTTAGCATGTCTTTGTATAATTTTAGGACTCTATTCCTTTTGGAAAGCAAAGGAGGGAATAGGTGATATTGATACTGCCTTTTTTTTGGATGTGATTGATAACACCTTAAAAAATGGACTGCCTACGACATCTGCCATACGTGCATTTTTAAATGCATTCCCGTTATTCGGAATGACATCAATTAGGCAATATTGTACGTTTGATTTTGCCGCGGTTGCGAATTCGGATCCGTACAATGTTCTAATAGGGCATGCATATTTGATTGTTTATCCCCTTTCGGCGATTTCATACTTTGTCGGGCCTGAGTTTACAGCCGCAATGGTCAACATTTTTTCCTTTGTCGGTTTGCCGTTAATCTCGTACATATATTTGCGTAAAGCCAAGATACCCAGCTATCTTGCTTTTTTGTTCGTTATCGTTTTATGTGCGCACCCAGCGTGGCGGATAGCATCCGCAGGATGGTTCTATTTTGATCGACTTTTCATGCCTCTTGCATTGTGGTACGCATTGTCGCTGTACGGACCAATTGTAAAGCGAGAAACATTGACCCGATCGCAAATGATTGGCATCGCACTGATTGTCGTCGCGGGAACGTCAATTCATGAGCGTGCGGCGGCTCTGCTTTTATTGTTTTCATTGAGCAGCCTTATTTTATATAAAGGAGTCCCAAAGAAAAATATCTTTTTTGTATTGAGCATTTCGTTAGGTCTATTTATATATATCTGCATTTATCTTTTATTTCAAAATAATGTTGATAATCACGAGGCATATAAATCATTTTTGTCTTTCAATAAGGTCATGGCAAATATATTTCGTCCTGGCCTGATTAAATTAATACTCTTCAATCTGGTTTTCCTATTAGTAGCAATTATCTTTCAATGGCGTGTGGCACTTATTGCATTAATTACGTTGGTGCCTAATGTGATTGTGTCAATTGGTGGCGCCGAGAAAGATGGTTGGCTTACTCACTATCATAGTTTTTATTTTCCTTTCGTCGTCTATGCGGGGCTGGTCGGTGTCGTGAGCTTTTATAAGTGGTGTCATCGAGAGCCATTCGAAAAAAACTTCAGCTTTTATCATTGTCTTCCCGCGTGTTTTATGTTCTTGGTTTGTTTTGTAATGTGTTTTCAAAATCCATATGGACCAACTATCGACTGGGATTACAAATACGCAAAAGAGGGCCTTTTTACGCCGCTTAACGACCTCTATGTAGTCCCGTCAATCCTTTCTTCGAACTTATACGAATCAGCGCGAGCTGATAAATTGGTTGGTCTTATACCGAAAGGTGCGAGTGTCGCGGAGACTCCGCCATTTAATACTTGGAAACTCTTCAGGAATAACAATCCGATTTCCCTGTTCCCAATGGGAATTGGAACAAGTGATTATTTATTACTCTCTTTTGACAACGGTTCAGATGGTCCGCTATTTAAAATTTTTAGCGCATCACCAGATTATAAGCAGTTACAAAAATGCGTAGCTGACAAAGTATGGGCGGCCGGTTATAAAGAAATCTCACACATTGACCAGATTATGCTTCTCCGCCGATCTGATTGATGGGGGAACTCAGAGATGACAGAATACTCATTCGTTTGTGACCATAGAGACCAACGCTATATGTTCGGCAATGGCAGAATGAGTTTCGGTCTGGAGGCCTTGGCGCATGAGTAATTTTCCTATGGCTGAGAGAGCCAAAAACTCATTCGTACAGTTGACCCGCTATGCCCTCGTCGGCATCGTGAGTAACTCGGCCGGTTATCTGGTTTATTTGCTGCTCACCTATCTTGGCGTGGCGCCTAAAGTTGCGATGACACTCCTCTATGGAATCGGCGCTGCAATTGGCTACGTGGGTAACCGTAGCCTGACTTTTACACACAAAGGAAGCGCGCTTGGTTCGGGTATTCGCTACTTTATGGCTCATTTTCTTGGCTATTGTATTAATCTAGCTATCCTAATTATTTTCGTTGATGAATTGGGTTATGCACACCAATGGGTTCAGGTCTCGGCCATTTTCGTCGTGGCCAGTTTTCTCTTCATTGCGTTTAAATTTTTCGTTTTTGCGGATAACAAGGCATCAAATATGGATGGATTATGAAACGTTGCCTTTCCTGCAATGCATGTTACGCATCTTCAATATGCAACTGCCCCGTCTGTGATTTCGCCCCGGTCCGTTTGGATGGTTTTGAATCCTATGCGCCAGACTACGCTCATGGGGGAGGTGGGTTTAAGTCAAGCTATTTTTCACGGCTTGCTCATTTAGAAGAAGCTAATTTTTGGTTCCGATCCAGAAATAAGTTGCTCATGTGGGCGATTGAAAAATACGGCAAAAATTTCAAATCCTTGCTGGAAATAGGTTGTGGCACTGGATATGTCTTGTCCGGGATATCGAAAAAATTTCCTCATTCAACGTTGTATGGAAGTGAAATTTTCATAGCGGGTCTTGGTTTTGCGAGTGAGCGCTTGCCGGCTACCAAGTTTATGCAGATGGATGCCAGGAACATTCCTTTCGAGAATGAATTTGACGTAATTGGCGCATTCGACGTTTTAGAACACATTAAGGAAGATCAGGACGTACTCGCGCAGATGTATACAGCTCTAAAACCCAACGGTTTGATGTTGCTTACTGTTCCCCAGCATGCATGGCTGTGGAGTTATGCAGATGAGCACGCTATGCATGAGCGACGTTATGCGGCCGCAGACATCTTCCAAAAAATAGAGGCCGCAGGTTTTCGCGTGATCAAAAGTACGTCTTTCATAACATCACTTCTTCCTGCCATGATGATTTCTAGATTTCTTCAGAAAAAAGTACCGGACAAACAATTTGATTCCACTGCAGAGTTAACAATTCCATCGTGGCTAAATGCATTTTTTTTTCGAATACTTAGTGTCGAGCTAGTACTTATTAAAATGGGTTTCAATTTTCCTATAGGCGGATCAAGGCTTGTTGTTGCCAGGAAAATTTAAAAGGTATTCCATTGAATTTCTCAGGTGATAGCAAGTAACTGCAATTAGCTCGCCGAGGCGCACTTTAATAGGATGGCCGTTTTCGCCGAGCGTTGCCCTCCGTGGCTAGTCCGTGAATTGATTGCTGTCTCCGTACATGGAGTTTGTTTTTATTGAGGAAAAGTCCCGAGATGCTATTGGTTATAAAGATATACGGTCGTCAAAATTGTAGTGATTATATTTTATGACTAAATATTCACTTACCTCAGGTGTGGCGCTTTGTACCTTTAATGGGATTGCTTATCTTTCTGATCAGTTGGAAAGTCTTTTAGCCCAGAAACGCCTACCTGATCGAATTGTAATCTTTGATGATGAATCTGATGATGGTACCTGGGAATTTTTGCAAGAGTGGGCACATCGCGCACCGTTGTCTGTTCTTGTGCATCGGAATTCTCGACGAATGGGCATTGTGCGCAATTTTGAGGCGGCAGTTTCTGCGCTGGATACAGAGTTGATTTTTTTATGTGACCAAGACGATATATGGCTTCCTGAAAAGATCGATGAATTGGCAAGAATGTTCGAATCAGATTCTGACGTGCTATTGATTAATACCGATGCAAAGTTGGTGGATCAAGATGCACGAGATTTAAAAATTTCTTTGTTTGAAGCCTTGCGTTTATCCGAAGACGAGCGTAATCGCATGCATAACGGCGATGCCTTTTCCGTATTATGCCGTCGCAATCTCGTGACCGGTGCGACCGTGGCCTTCCGGCGTAGTTTGCTGGATTTGGCGTTACCGTTTCCCGATAATTGGCTACATGATGAATGGCTAGCCATTACGGCGGCGGCAAAGGGAAAGATTGTGCTCATGGATGGCTTGTTGATTCAATACCGTCAACATGGTCGTAACGCGGTGGGCATACAAATACCGGGTTTCTTGCAATGTATTAAGCTCTTCTGGCGTTTGATGTGTTTCTTGCCTGGGGAGTTTCAGGAGAAGCATGCTGGACGATTTAATGTGTTATTCGAACGTTTGAGCGCTCGGCACATGCTGTCTCCTGCCAATTTGGCCGTGATGCAAAGTGCATTAGCCCATTCCAGAGTTCGATCTTCACTGCCGAAAAATCCGGTGCAACGCTTTTACGCGGTGTTAAATGAGGTGCGTACTGGGCGTTATCGAAAATTTTCAAGAGGTGTCAGAGGGATAGTTCGCGATATTATGAATCGATAGAATCAGGTTCCCATTGAAGACAATATGTTGGTTGGCACCAAAAATTGATAGTCATTTAGCCGTCCCCATGGTAAGAGCGGAAAGGTAATTTCTGTCTCATAGACTACAATAATGTTTTTTCTATATATAAAGCGCCTCTAGAATACGAGCGCACACAGGGTTTCAAATGGCGTTTTTTCCCGTTTTTCTGTCCGTTGTATTCGTTGTACGCAACCAGGCGGACAAAATTGAAAAAATCCTGTCGGATGCGGCAATTGACATTTCATGCCTGGTCAGCGACTACGAATTCATCGTGGTCGACAATGCGTCAAGCGACGATAGCATTGCAGTCTTGAAGAGGCTGACGGGTGAACGTGGCCAAGCCAATTTGCAGATATACGCGCTGACAAAAGAAGTCGACACAGATACCGCTTCCTGGGTTGGCCTGGAAAATGCCCTTGGTGATTACGTAGCCGTCATCGATCCCTTGGCAGATGATATAGGCTACTTACCCGAAATGCTGGACAAGGCAGCCAGCGGTGCCGACGTGGTGTTTGCTAATAATCGACAGAAAGCCAAACAGAGCCTGGCATATCGCACGGCATATGCAATTTTTATCAGGCTCTACAAATGGTTCAACAGCATCCATTTGTCAAAAGAAGCGCCGCAATATAGGGTTCTGACAAAAAGAGTCGTGAACTTCATTCTGCAGCACCCGCAACCTGCCATCACGTATCGCCATCTTCCTGCAAGCGGCGGCTTTGCGAAAGTGAATCTGGACTACGATTCGAAACCCTTAAGCGCGCGCCCGAAACGATTGGGCGAAAGTATCGACCGAGGCATTAAACTGCTGGTTTCGACTACGCGCGCGCCGATGCGATTAGTCACTGCTCTATCCCTGTTTGGCGCCAGCGCCAATGTGCTTTACACAATCTATGTTGTCGCCATCGCATTTCTGAAAAAGGATGTGGCACCCGGCTGGATCAGCCTCTCATTGCAGCAATCCGGCATGTTTTTTCTCATATCACTCGTTTTGCTGGTGCTCGGCGAATACATTCTGCACATGACAAGCTTGTCCAATGAAGGGCCGCTTTACCATGTAGGGCAAGAATTCACGAGCGCCAGAATGACCCGCAATGAGAAATTGAACATTGAAGAGCCAGCTGCTGGCCCGAGTGCTCTTTCCGAACACGTTTCCTGATTATGGGCGCCGACTCGAAACAGGATGCCGTGATTATTGGTGGGGGATTCTACGGTACTGCCATCGCGGTCTATCTTGCCAAACAGCGCGGCCTAAAGCGTATTGTCTTGGTTGAGCGAGAGCCCGCATTGCTGACCCGGGCTTCTTACAACAATCAGGCCCGTGTACATAATGGCTACCACTACCCCCGCAGCTTTACGACGGCATATCGAAGCCGGGTGAATCTACCAAGATTCGTGCGTGACTGGCCATTAGCGGTAAAACAGGATTTTACGAAGTTGTACGCAATCGCACGCCGTAATTCAAAAGTGACGGCCAAACAGTTTGAGCGATTCTGCAGAGAGGTCGGCGCCGAGATCCGGCCTGCCAGCCTGGCAATGCGTTCATTGTTCGACGCACACCTGATCGAGGATGTGTTTGTGGTGGATGAATATGCATTCGATGCCACCGAGCTTGCGAAGTGGGCAGAGAAAGAACTGAGAGAAGTCGCTGTGGAAATCCGGGTGAACACGCTCGTCACGGGTATTTCGCGTGATGGTGACACGGCCTTATGTGTATCAACGGAATCTGTCGATGGACGTCAGGAGCGTATTTTAAGTAATTACGTGTTCAACTGCAGTTATAGTGGCCTGAATCAATTCTCTGGCGATTTCCCAGGAACACAGGTCGCGCTCAAACATGAGATCACTGAGATAGCACTCTTGCAGGTCCCTTCCTCGCTGGATGGCTTAGGCTTGACTGTCATGGATGGGCCGTTCTTTTCCACGATGCCGTTTCCGGCGCGCGGCCTCCATTCGCTCTCACATGTTCGCTACACCCCACATTTGCACTGGAACGACGACGCGACTATTGATCCATACCAGAAACTTGCGCAATACAATCGCATTAGCCGGGTAGATCGAATGATACGGGATGTTGCTCGCTACATGCCGGCAATTTGCGATGCGAAATATGTGGAATCGCTATTCGAGGTCAAGACAGTACTCGTAAAGAGCGAGGGCGACGATGGAAGACCTATTCTGTTTGAAAA
Organism: Herbaspirillum sp.; assembly: GCA_028291765.1. GTDB lineage: Bacteria > Pseudomonadota > Gammaproteobacteria > Burkholderiales > Burkholderiaceae_D > Herbaspirillum. Next base: position 30,059 of record JAQGNR010000009.1, on the reverse strand, counting down.
ACACCAGGAATTACCTGGTTGCTATTCTATATTGGGCGGAAAAATTGACAACATATATGATGCCCTTGAGAAATTGGACGCGGAACGTTTTATCAAGAGCGCCACCAACGTACCGAAAATGGAGCAATGAATGACCAATGCATTAATCGGTTTTTCCGGATATGTGGGCAGTACCTTGCTCAGGCAAACCGCCTTCGAATCGCTCTACCGATCGACAAATATTGGCGACATTGACGGCAAATCGTTTGAGACCGTCGTATGTGCCGGCGCTCCCGCGCAAAAGTGGATAGCCAATCGCGAACCGGAAGCGGACCGTGAAAAAATTGAGGGATTGATCGCCCATCTGAAAACAATTAAGTGCAAGACTTTTGTTCTAATTAGCACTGTCGATGTGTTCAAAACTCCCATCAATGTTGATGAGGATTCGGAGGTGAATGAATCAGGGCTTCATGTCTATGGTCTCCATCGGCGTGCCCTTGAACGGTTTGTAGCCTCGAATTTCGACAATCATTTAATCGTTCGCTTACCAGGTTTGGTCGGCCCCGGGTTACGCAAGAATGTCATATATGACTTCCTGAACGATAATAATCTGCAGGCTATCGATAGCCGTGGAATTTTCCAGTTTTATCCAATGACCAATCTCTGGTATGACATCCAAACGGCGCTCAATGCCGCGCTGAAATTGGTGCATTTGACCGCGGAACCTATGAGCGTGGCCGCGGTTTCCAGGGACGGATTTGGAAGATCATTCGAACAACATCTTTCTCCATCCCCGGCAACTTACGATATGCGAACACGGCATGCTGAGATTTTCGGAGGCCATGACCACTACCAATACAGCGCACGAGATACGATTCAAGCAGTTAGATCATATGCGCAGTCGGAACCGAAAACACTCAAGATGGATACCAAATTATGAGGCTATCTATATCGAACATCGCTTGGGATCCGGCCGAGGACGAAGCCATCGTCGGACTATTGCATGAATTTGATGTTGATGCGATCGATATTGCGCCGGGCAAATATTTTCCAGACCCGGCCAAGACGACGGTCGATGAGATCAATCGCATCAAAAATTGGTGGTCTGAACGTGGTATCGAAATCGTCGGCATGCAGTCGTTACTATTTGGCACGACCGGCTTGAATGTGTTTGGAACTCCGGAGTCGCAAGACGCGATGCTGCATCATTTAGATGCCGTTTGTCGAATAGGTTCTGGCCTGGGGGCAAAGCGGCTGGTGTTCGGCTCTCCGAAAAACCGGGATCGCACAGGGTTGAGCGATCAGGCCGCCATGGATGTCGCGGTGCCATTCTTCCTGCGCCTCGGAGAAATAGCGGAAAAACAAGGCGTGATGATTTGCCTTGAGCCCAATCCAGCTTATTACGGATCCAATTTCATGATCGACAGTACTGAAACAGCACAGATGGTTAGAACAGTCGGCCATCCAGCAATTCGGATGCAACTGGACACTGGGTCACTTTCAATGAATGGCGAAGATGCATTGGCTATCCTTGAGAAAATCTCGCCATTGATTGGGCATGTGCATGCGAGCGAACCCTATTTACGCCCACTTGGCGACGACAATACAGATCATCATCAAATAGCCTTAACTCTTCACCGGTATCTTCCAGATCACATTGTTACCATTGAGATGCTGGCGACCAAAGACGAATCACATCAAATTTCTATAAAACGTGCATTAAACACTGCTGTATCGGACTACCGCAATCCTAGATCAGGGGTAGTGGTGGGATGAAGTGGCTCATTCTTATTCTCGGGATCGCTTCGAATGCCTCTGCCAGCGTCCTGATCAAGATGTCGATGATGGCTCCGCGAAAATTTCCGTCGCTCGGCGATCCATCTGGAGCATTGACCAATTGGCCTTTCTGGCTCGGTCTCAGTCTGTACGGCGGTGCATTCCTGTTGTACGCCGCAGCTCTCGCTAGGTTGCCATTGAATGTTGCACACCCGGTACTCACGGCTGGTGCTGTGGCAACAGTCGCCCTATCTTCTATATTAGTCTTTCGAGAACCGTTTCACTGGACCACGGGGGCGGGTATCGCACTAGTTATTGCTGGTGTGGTGCTGATTACCGCTCGTGTTGCCTGATTGCACGAATGAAAGCTATGAATTTGATCATCCCCACAGAGAATCGCAACAATTGGCAGATCCCGTCCTTTGAGTGCAAGTTATGGCTTGGCCGAAAACACCAGTGGTGCATCGTAATTCCGGTGATTAATGAAGGGCGGCGAATTGGCAATCTGCTTGCCCGGATGACCACTGTCGGAATCGAAAAAATCGCTGACATTGTCATCATTGATGGCGGCAGCATTGACGGTTCACTGGAAATAGAGGGTTTGAAGCAGCAGAATGTAAGCGGCATGTTGCTCAAGACTGGCGCTGGGAAATTGAGCGCGCAGCTCCGATGCGCCTATGCATTTGCGCTTGACCAAGGCTATGAGGGGATCATCACGATCGACGGGAATGACAAGGATGATCCTGAGGCCATCCCGCGCTTCATTGATGCACTCAATAAAGGTGTAGATTTTGTCCAGGCATCGCGTTTCATCGCTGGCGGCATAGCAGAGAATACGCCCACATCACGTGATATCGCAATTCGTTTTATCCATGCTCCTATGTTGAGCTTATTTTCAGGATTTCGATGGACTGACACGACGCAAGGATTTCGAGCCTACAGCAGGAAAATGCTGTTAGACACTGAGGTCTCGCCGTTTCGAAATGTGTTCAACACCTACGAGCTCTTGGCCTACCTTTCGTATCGCGCACCCAAACTTGGTTATCGCTGTCTAGAATTACCCACCATTCGACGTTATCCGAAAGACGAAGTGCCTACCAAGATCAGCGCGTTTAAAGGAAATCTATCGGTACTACTAGTACTCTTCAAAGCCTGTTTCGGTGCCTACAATCCAAAGGGCAAATGACTACTCCAATTATTGAGAAGCGCTTAATCGCAGCTGCACTTTGGTTATTGTTTGCCTTTTGGGTGATATTTAAGTGTTTCCTGCTTTGGAACGCTTCAGGACCGGCCGTCCTGGGTGATGAAATAATCTACAAGCTGTTTGCTCAACGAATTATGGAATTCAAGCCATATGTCGTGAGCAAATACTTCGATTACAAATTTGGGGCGGACCCGCACTTTCCGCCCGGCTACCCATTTTTCTTGGCAATCGTCGGGTGGGTCACAAATACGAATCAAATTCACGCGATGAAAATTGCAAACATCGTTGCTGCAACGCTTGTTATGTTCCCTGTCTATGGAATAGCGAAAGAAATTTCTTCAAAACCTGCCGCACTTGGCGCAGCCATCGTCGCCGGTGCCGTGCCGTACCAGTTTTTCTTTCCTGTGGCCGTGATGTCGGAGAATATTTCCGTGACTTTAACAGTGGCGGCATTCTATCTAGCGCTGCGATCTGGAAAAAATGAAAAAACCAACGCGATTATCTTTGGATTGTGCCTTGCGGCCAATTATTTGACCAAATTCTCGTTCCTTCCTGTAGCGCCATTCCCTGTCCTCATTTTCGCACTTAGGCAATTGGCATTGACTGATCCAAGATTGCCTTTGTTGAGCCGGACTATGTTAAGTATCAGGCCGCTAATTATCGCGTTCATCGCATTTTCGACTCTGATGAGCGTCTGGATTGCCTATGCAGTGTATTCAGGTCTTCAGATTGACTATGCTCTTGGATTTCTACCGGAATTAGTGGGCCTGGAAAATGCTTTCGTAAAATCGCCATACATTCTGTTCGTGTATTCGATCCTGCAACTAGCGGCTACTATCTGCGCGATATTGCCAATTTTGTTTCCGGCAATGCTGATTTTTTTCATCAGAGATCCAGATTCATCTCTAGCGAACGGGCAAGGCGCCAGATACAGGAGTGTCATGTTTTGGTTCGTACTGGTGATGGGGATGTTCTTCGCTCACTACATATGGAGTTTTAATTATTATTTCGCAGCGCTCAACCATATCGCTAACGTAGATGTGACGAACTTGCAGCAGTCAGTCGGTGAACGATACACAATGTTCAATTTTTGCTTGTTGTTACCGATTGCATTTGCTGCAGTTAATAATTTGCTGACTAATAAGCGTTCCACGTTTTTTTATGTGAAATTTATAGTTCTCGGCGTGTTGTCTGTGGTTATGGCCTATTTCTCGCATCAGGTGCTGTTTAATCAAACACCTTGGCCAATCGCCGGATATATCACCTTCAGTTGGGTCATGGCACCGAATATTGCATATGGCTTGATTGGACCGAACCTTACATATATTGCAGCGGCTGTATTCATTGGATTGGCGTTCGTTGCGGTGCTACCTTGGATATTGCCATGCAAGCTTATCTCAAAAGAAAAAATTAATACTGCTGTGCTGATCATCTTTGCAGTCGCGGTTTCTGGATTGACAAGTGTGGAAGGAATAAAAACAAAGCAGTTGGTCTGGGACAACCCCGCAATTCAAAGCGTGGCAGCATTGGGAGGAAGTCTGTCAACCATGATCGGCCATGATCACATTCAGGATGATAGGATTTTTATTACAGTATCGAAGAATGCCGCAGATGAAATTGCAAAACGTACCACTCAGCCATTCGAAGAGTGGTATTGGTCGGAAATTTTAAGTTTCTGGACTGGCAAATTTATTACCGTAGTTTCATCGAAATCACCGCTAGTAACGGATAGCTGCTTGTATTCGCTTTCCATAGACAATGCAGGCGGCACAAATTTTATCTTCAAGAAGATAAAATAAAGCTAAGGTGTTATATCGTAGTTTTTAATGCCTAATTTGCGCTTGCTTAATGATGAGTGGAGAAATATCGCCCGTCATAATTGATCACAACTTATTCAAAACGGCCGCAACAAAAAAACTAAAATTCACTAGAATGGGTTGTCTGTAAACACCAGAACGATAGATGCCGATGAGCCGAGGAATGAGCGTTTGCTTCCTTGCGTAGGAAAACGTGTCCAGCACATTGCGATTTTCTTCCGTAAGTACATGGCGAACGTGATTAAGCGCTTGAATATTGGTGTCATTCCATGCCGTGTAGCGCCCGGCAAACAACGCTTTGACCCGAGCCATACGAGCACCGAATGTAATATTTTGTCCCGCCATATTATTGCCATGCTGACGATAACGGACAGCCCGGGTACTGGTCATAGTTTCAAGCCAGGTTGAAGCGCGAGAGAGTTTATCTGCTTCCCAGATGTCATCCTGGTCAGAATATGCATAGTAGCCGGTTGATATCGTGGTGTTAATAATCAATGACTGTTGATTTGCTCGCCGAGTTGACCCTCTCTAATTGATCCACCTTCCATCGTCGCGAACGCCGCGACGCGGTCGTAAGACCCATCGTATCCGAGCTTGCGCAGGTCCTGATGCATCTGCTTGACGCTGCGTTTCAATTTCCGAGATTTGAGTGATTCCGTTTTGAGGCAGGCCGAAAGCTTAAAAGCATACTTGTCGAGCGAGCTCGACGATTGCCTGTCCGCATAGACGGGCTCGACGGTTCCAGAGCGTATGTAACGTCTAACGGTGTTGCGAGAGATGCCCAAGCGCCTCGATATTTCTCGCAGTGAAAGCTGGTCGCGAATGTGCCAGCGTCGAATAAGTCCAATGATTGCCACGTCGATCACTCCAAAAATGGGTCAAATTCCAGTGCAAATCAACAGTCTAGTGAAGGAGTTAGATACCCAGGATCTCGAAGTGGTAAAACACCAGAAGCGTTTAGCAAGATGCGATGAAAGATTTATTAACCAGAGTATCCCCCGGTTAGCTACGTCTGAAAAATTAGGTCAGCCTAGGTCAAAACATCCTCGTTCGTGAATATGCTCATGGGGACGTATTCGTAAATCGGATAGAATCTTTGTTTTTCTAGCGGAAGCGCTGAAGATTAAGACTGATTCTCGGCACTGCCGGTAATTATCCTAATAAAAACAATACAATACCTTTAAGAGCAATCTGATGCGCGCTGACCGCGCATGATCATATTGAACGGCGCTTCGGGCGGGTGAATTGACGCTTTGGGGATACTTTTGTGGCATTTTCTCGGCTTCTTGGTCAAATCCCCGCGCGGCAATACTAACCATTAATCTGATGGTGACTCTGTAGCGAGATTGTTCTTCTGGTAGAAACTTTCTGCTTAAATATTTTGGGAGATTCAGATTTGGATATGACCTTATTAAACAAAGTGAAAGCTCAAGACTGGTTTTATGAGTTTTCGCTGCCGGATGGAACGATCACTTCCACAGATGTAAGCAAAGAAGTAGGTCTTATACATACCACTCGTCGAGATAAACTCCGGGAGGTAATTTCGTAGAGATTCCTAATGTTTGGCGATATAGAGCCGATAATGTGATTTTTATGTGCATTAATAAGTCCAACTTAAGCTCCAAGCGAACGAATCAATGAAAAAAGCAATAATCACCGGAATTTCCGGCCAAGACGGCGCTTATCTTACACAACTGCTGCTCGAAAAAGGCTATACCGTCTACGGCACATACCGCCGCACCAGTTCCGTCAACTTCTGGCGCATGGAAGAAATCGGGGTTCAGAATCATCCCAACCTTCATTTGGTGGAATACGATTTGACCGACCTTGGTTCCAACATCGCGCTGGTGCAAAAAGTCGAACCAGACGAAATCTACAATCTGGCTGCCCAAAGCTTCGTCGGCGTCAGCTTCGATCAGCCGACCACCACCGCAAAGATAACAGGGATAGGCGCGCTGAATATTCTGGAGGCAATCCGCTTGGTTAATCGAAAGATTAAGTTCTACCAGGCTTCCACATCCGAAATGTTCGGCAAGGTTCAGTCCATCCCGCAGGTAGAAGAAACCTCGTTTTACCCGCGTAGCCCCTACGGCGTGGCAAAGCTCTATGCACACTGGATGACCGTCAATTATCGCGAAAGTTACGATATCTTCGGTTGCAGCGGCATCCTTTTCAATCACGAAAGCCCGCTGCGCGGACGAGAGTTTGTCACGCGCAAAATTACCGACTCAGTCGCCAAAATCAAACTGGGCAAGCTGGATTGCATGGAGCTGGGCAATATCGATGCCAAGCGCGATTGGGGTTTCGCCAAAGACTATGTGGATGGCATGTGGCGCATTCTTCAGGCCGATGAGGCCGATACATTTGTGCTGGCAACCAATCGGACAGAAACCGTACGCGATTTCGTTACCATGGCGTTCAAGGGCGCCGGCATAACGGTCGAGTTTAAAGGTTCCGCTGAAAGCGAAACCGCCGTCGACACTGCAAGTGGCAAGACTGTCATGCGTATCAATCCAAAATTCTACCGTCCGGCCGAGGTCGAATTGCTCATTGGCAATCCGGCCAAGGCGAAGGCCAAGCTCGGTTGGGAGGCGCAGACGACGCTTGAGCAGCTATGCGAAATGATGGTGAAGGCGGATTTACGGCGAAACAAAGAGGGGTTTTCGTTTTGAGGATCCTGGTCACAGGCGCCCGGGGTTTTACCGGCCGGCATTTTTTATCGGCGGCAACAGCGGCCGGACACGATGTGATCGCACTGCAGACCAATTTGCAAGACAAGGAAGCGCTGAAGCGCGAAGTCGCAGGCATCGCGCCTGAAGCCGTAGTGCATCTGGCAGCGATTAGTTTTGTCGGCCATGCGATGGCGAGCGCTTTTTATGACATTAACGTAATCGGTACACTCAATCTGCTTGATGCTCTAGCAGCATCGACGCAGCTCCGTGTCGTTCTGTTGGCGAGTAGTGCTAATGTCTACGGCAATTGCGAGCAATCGCCGATCACTGAAATGCAGCCTGCGGCGCCGATCAATCATTATTCCATGAGCAAGCTGGCCATGGAATATATGGCGCGTACCTATCTGGATCGCTTGCCGTTATTTTTTGTGCGGCCTTTCAATTACACCGGCCCAGGCCAGGCGGTGTCGTTCGTGATTCCGAAACTGGTTGATCATTTTGCGCGTGACGCAGGTTCGGTCGAGCTCGGCAATCTGGATGTGGCGCGTGAGTTTAACGATGTACGCGACGTCTGCGAGGCTTATTTGCGATTGTTGGACAAAGCGATACCTGGTGAGACATACAATGTGTGTAGCGGCCACCCGGTGACGTTGAAGTCAGTGATTGCATTGTTGTCCAAGATGAGCAGCAATACGCTAGAGGTGCGTGTCAATCCGGCCTTTGTTCGACCTAATGAGATTCATCGCTTATGCGGCAGTCCTGCGAAGCTGATCGAGACGGTCGGAACGATACCGTTGCATTCCCTTGAAAGCACATTGCGTTCGATGCTGACTGCTAGTCGATAACCCGAATCACCTCAGCGCCTTCTCAAGTGCTGCGGGTTAGCATATATCTTTATCACAGCTTATTGAGTATCACCGCCACAAAGAAGCTGAGATTTCCCAGAAAGGGTTGTCGATAAACGCCCGAGCGGATGACGCCAATGAGTCTTGGAATGAAAGTTTTTTTTCTCGCACTGGCAAAAATATCCAGCACGATCCGATTTTCTTCTGTCAGTACGTCGCGGACTTCATTGAGGGCCTTGATATTAGCGTCGTTCCAGGTAGTGTAGCGGCCTGCAAATAGCGCTTTGATCCGCGCCATACGGGCCATAAGCGTAATGTTTTGCCCGGCCATATTGTTGCCATGTTGACGATAACGTACGGCAGGGTACGCATCATAGAAGACTTGACCGCCGTTGCCGGTAACCAACATATAAGTCCACCAGTCGTGCGACACCACGTCTTCATGATTGGCCGTTATGGCAAGGAGTTTACGGGCGGCCTGGTTGAAGACCATCGTGTTGCCGCCACCGATACTTTGAACCAGCGCGTTGCGGAAGCTGGGTGACCAGGAGAAATTGGTGGAAAGGCCAAGTTCAACGCTATCCGCGCCTATGTACTTGGTTCTTGAGCAGTACATGGCCGGCACGTTTTGTGGAATAGTTTTCAGCCATGTTACTGCGCGGTGAAGCTTGTCCGGCTCCCAAATATCATCCTGATCTGAGAACGCATAGTAGTCGGCGGATATTGCAGTGTTCGTAATTAACGACAAGAAATTAGCGGCAAATCCCTTGGCTGGCCCCGTAAGAATGGATAGATGCCCTTTCCACTTATTGCGATAAGTTTCGAGCAAATTGCATGTATTGTCCGTCGATCCGTCATCCGACGCCCAGATATCCCACTGAGTATGAATTTGCGTTTCGATGGAGTCCAATTGCTCGGCAAGGTATTGCTGTCCATGATAAGTACATAAAAGAATGGCAACTTTGGCAGAGGTTTGGTCAGCCTGCCGCGGTGAAGCCTTTAGATTCTGAGAAATTATGATCGCCCCCTGTTATGCCAGAATCAAAGTCGGAATTTTGATCATTAAATACGATGCTTTTCAAAAAAACGCGCCATAGGCGATTAAATATTGACCCCGCATTTCCCCGAACGTCGGGGCATCTATCTATGGGGGAATAAATCCAGTGACGTATCCAAAAACTTCCACTATCCTGTAAATTAGATTACTTCATCATTATTTGTAAGATAAACGAATGATTTGCCACTGGCAGTCTGGATTTGTCAGACCGAATTCTATACGTGATTGGCTTAAACATGCAGTCCCATGCGTGCCAAAATCGTTCCGCAGGTAGATTTCCACTATAATCCAAGGCTTGCCAAAAACGCATCGTCACATAGCTGGCGGCGCCATTGGATTAGCCATATTCATTGGGATATCGGCATGTTTAAAGAACCAGATCCGGCTTTATATGTCGCGGGCTTGTTGGCAGCGCCAAAACTGACGGCTATTTAGGCGCATACGACATTCGCCAGAATGATCGATGACAGCCGTGTCTAATCTAATCGTAAAAGATACTTGATATGCAAAAAATCGCACTGATTACTGGCGTCACCGGGCAAGATGGCGCCTATCTGGCCGAATTGCTGCTTGATAAAGGCTATGAAGTGCATGGCGTGAGGCGTCGCAGCTCCATGTTCAATACCGCCCGCATCGATCATCTGTTTCATGATATCCATGAAAAAGGGCTGCCGTTCTTCCTCCATTATGGGGATATGACAGATTCCTCCAGCCTTACTCACATCATCCAGAAAGTCCAGCCAGACGAGATTTATAATCTTGCGGCGCAGAGTCATGTCGCGGTTTCGTTTGAAGAGCCGGAATACACTGCTAATTCCGACGCACTGGGAGCGCTGCGCATCCTGGAGGCGATTCGTATTCTGGGCATGGAAAAGAAAACGCGTTTCTACCAGGCTTCGACTTCCGAGCTGTATGGTCTGGTGCAAGAAACGCCGCAAAAAGAAACCACGCCTTTCTACCCCCGCAGCCCTTATGCCGTGGCCAAGCTCTATGCCTATTGGATCACTGTCAATTATCGCGAAGCCTATGGCATATATGCGTGCAACGGCATCTTGTTCAATCACGAAAGTCCGGTTCGCGGCGAGACCTTCGTTACGCGCAAGATCACCCGCGCACTGGCGCGCATCAAGCTCGGCCTGCAGGAATGCCTCTATCTGGGAAACATGAATGCGTTGCGGGATTGGGGGCATGCTAAGGATTACGTCGAAATGCAGTGGTTGATGCTGCAGCAAGATAAGGCGGAGGATTTCGTCATTGCCACTGGCGTGCAATATAGCGTGCGCGATTTTGTGAATGCTGCAGCCCAAGAATTGGGCATGTCAATCACGTGGCGCGGCGAAGGTTTGGAAGATAAGGGCTATGACGCCTCCGGCAAATGCATCGTCGCGGTCGATCCCTGTTATTTCCGTCCCACCGAAGTGGAAACTTTGTTGGGCGACGCAAGCAAGGCAAGAGATAAGCTCGGCTGGACCCCCAAGATCAGTTTCAACGAACTGGTGAGTGAAATGGTACGCGAAGACCTGAAAATTGCCGAGCGCGATGAGCTAGTGAAGCGGCACGGTTATGAGGCAAATGATTACCATGAGTAAAGGCGAACAAATAAATTGAACACTCCGCCAACTGGATATCATGACTAGCCGAGTCTCTAAAAACGTGTTGGTCAATTTCCTGGGGCGCGGTTGGGGAGCATTGCTTTCAATTGCGTTTACGCCTCTGTACATTAAATTTTTGGGGATGGAAGCGTATGGGCTGATTGGTGTCTTTATCACCCTTCAGGCTTTACTCGGCATTCTCGATATGGGATTGGGTACTGCGGCCAATCGCGAGATGGCAGTATTGTCGGCAAGCGAAGGAAACCTTCCGAAAATACGGAATTTTGTACGTACTTTGGAATGGATTTATTGGGGAGTGGCAATTTGCATAGCCATTGCGGTTGCCTTATCGGCATATCCAATTGCACATCTTTGGATAAAGTCTCAAACGCTTCAACCTCATGAAATTACTGCCGCAATTATTCTGATGGGTGTCGTGTTGGCGGTTCAATGGCCTACCGGTTTGTACGGAGGTGCATTAATGGGGCTGCAGCAACAGACGTCATTGAATGTATTGACCGCATTATTTTCGACGGTCCGTTCGGTAGGCGCTGTGCTTATATTGTGGAAGGTTTCTTCCAGTGTGATCAGTTTTTTTGTCTGGAATGCTTTTGTCATTATTATCCAGACTTTGGTCATTGCCTGGCACTTATGGAGTCAAATTCGACAGACCGATCATAAGCCGATATTTGAGAAGAAATTGCTGTATGAGACAAGGAAATTTGCTGTCGAAATGTCCGGCATCACCTTGATGGCGGTTGCGTTTACACAATTGGATAAAGTGGTTCTAAGCCGAGTACTGACGTTGCAGTCGTTTGGATATTACTATGCGGCTTCGGTAGCGGCAGGCAGCCTTTATATTCTCATCGGTCCAATTTTTAGTGCGATTTTCCCAAAATTTTCTCAGTTGGTGAGTCAGAAAGAGCGAGAGCAAATCAGGTCGCTTTACGATCAGGCAGGCCAGTTGATGGCAGTAACAATATTGCCGTTAATGATGATTTTGATCTTCTTTTCTTATGACTTGCTTTTGATATGGACGCACAATAAGTTAACGGCCGAGAACGGCGTAGTGGTGTTGGGTTTGCTGGCGATGGGAAATGCGCTTAACGGTTTGATGAACGTTCCATATGCGCTTCAACTGGCGACCGGGGATGCAAAACCTGTCTTGAAAATTAACGCGTGTTTGATAGCAATATCTACCCCCGCTGTCATTCTTCTTTCAAATCGATGGGGAGGTGTAGGCGCTGCCATCGCCTGGGTTGGCTACACTCTGACATTCTTGATAATTAATACTTTTATTATCAATAAGCAATTTCCCTATCTGGATAACCGCAGTTGGATTTGGAACGGTTTGATAAAACCTATAGCGATTGCTTTCGTCGTAGTCGCGCTCGGTCATCTGATCCGGCAACTGGTTGACAGCCCTAATCAATGGGCAAATTTTTTAATTATTATTTTGACAGCAATAACAGCAATTTCCGCTACGGTATTTTCGTCGCCGGCGGCAAATAGATATATCAAGGGTTATAGATGATTTCCTACGCACAAAATTTTGAAGACGTAATGCTTAATCGGGTATTCAAGGGAAAGAAAGATGGCTTCTATATCGATGTCGGCGCATGGCATCCGGTCGATCACTCTGTTACCAAGCATTTTTACGATCAGGGATGGTCCGGGATCAATGTGGAGCCTTCCAGTATTTACTGGAAGTTTTTAAAAAAATTCCGGCCTAGAGACGTCAACCTTAATTGCGCCATCAGCGACAACCGTGAGCCGATCGACTATCTGCAGATACCTAACAGCGGGGCTTCGACGGCAATCGCAAGTGGGTGGGAGGTGGTTGCGAATCAGGGAAAGCTCGCTAAAAATGCCATAAAACGTAAAGTCGAATGTTTAACCTTGGCAGATATATGTAAACAGCACGGGCATGATAAGGAAATTGACTTTCTAAAAATAGATGTTGAAGGTGCCGAATTGTCCGTTATTAAAGGCGGCGCTTGGGAAGCGTATCGGCCTCGCGTAATCATTGTTGAGGCGGTGGCGCCTTTTACAAACGTCCAGAACCATGCCGATTGGGAAGATATCCTGCTTGGCAAAGGGTATGTTTTTGCCTATTTTGATGGGTTGAATCGCTTTTACGTTCGCGAGGAGTCAAAGGAATTATTAGCTGCGTTTAATGCGCCACCGCACGTGTTCGATAGTTTTAGCGTGTATGGTGGCGCCGGATGTATTTTCTATAAAAGGATAAAAATAGGTAAATTCCTCTTTACCATTAGTTTTTAGCTTGCCCGTCAAAGGCATGTATTAAACGATTGCAGTAACTTGATTGGAAATATCCCGGATGAGCATTCGTTTATCAATATGCATACCCATTTATAATTGCGGGGCATTTGTAGGCCAGGCGCTGGACTCTATTTTGCCGCAGACCATGGATGGGATCGAGGTCGTCGTTTATGATGGCGGATCCACCGACGGGACACCTGCATTGATGGAAAGTTACAGCAGATTATGGGCTAACTTTCATTATCACCGAGGAAGCGAGCGCGGCGGCATCGATGCAGATATGGCGACGTGCGTTGCACTTGCGCGAGGTGAATACTGCTGGCTGTTCAGTGGCGATGATGTCATGCGTCCCGGAGCGATTGAGCGCGCCCTGGAATGGATGAAACAAGGGAAAGACATCTATATCTGCAAGCACACGATTTGCAGTAAGGAGATGGTTATATTGCATGAGCACCCCGTGTTGTCTCCGGATCAGGCATTTACGTTAAATTTGGTAAATTGTGATGAGCGTCTGGAATGGTTCCAGCATGCTGTTACAACGGAAGCGTTTTTTAGCTTTATCAGTGGTATGGTTGTTCGCCGACAAAAATGGCAAGATGGGGAGTTACCGGAAGCATTCAGCAAAAGTTGCTGGGGGCATGTGGCACGATTTTTCGGATTGATTTCCTCCGGGCTCACGGCTTGCTATGTTCCCGAAGTATGGCTGGATCAACGCGGTGACAATGATTCGTTTGCGGATAAAGGGATGGTCGCGCGTTTCAGAATCGGCATCGAAGGTTATCATCGGCTTGCGGACAGTTTTTTTGGACACGAAAGCCTGGAGGCTTTGCATATCAGGCGTGTCATTCGGAACGAATTTGGTTTGAAAGAATTTTTGATGCTCAAAATTCGCTGCATGAAATTCCCCGCGCGCGAAAGCAGGCAGGAATTGGACCGGCTGGTCCGAATGACATATTGCGATCGTTCACCGGCAATCGATATAAAACGATTTATCTACTTTGGTACGCCTTACGTCGTTATAAGTGCTCTCGGATTTTTCTATCAACAGATTAAATGGATGCGTCGGATACTGAACAATGCCTGATCCACTCAAACTGTCAATTTGCATTGCAACTTACAGCAGAGAGAAGTTCATCGGTGAAACCCTGGACTCAATTCTGAGCCAGATGCAGCCGGGTGTCGAGCTTATCGTTGTGGATGGTGCTTCGCCGGACAATACCCCAGAAGTCATGGCGCAATATTTATTGCGTTACCCAGAGATTCATTATTATCGCGAGTCGGAAAATTCCGGTGTCGACAAAGACTACGATAAAGCGGTCGGCTATGCAAAAGGTGAATTTTGCTGGTTGATGACCGACGACGATTTGCTTCGTCCCAATGCCGTTACCCGCTTACTGGCGGTACTCAAAGATGATGTGGATCTTGTCGTGGCAAATGTAGAAGTCAAGAATGCGGACTTTTCAAAAATGCTGAATGAAAATCTTATCGAATTGTCGGCCGATAAAGAATTTGGTCCAGCGGATAAAGAGGAATTTTTTCAAAAAACGACGCAATGTCTTTCGTTTATCGGTTGTGTCGTTATCAGGCGTGATTTTTGGCTATCCCGAGATCGGCAAACTTATTACGGAACATTATTTATTCACGTCGGCATTATTTTTCAATCACCGGCAATTGAAAAGACTGCAGTGATTGCGGAGCCGCTCATCACGATTCGTTACGGCAATGCGATGTGGACATCGCGTGGCTTCGAAATATGGATGTTTAAATGGCCGCAACTTATATGGTCGTTTAATGATTATTCGGATGATGCCAAGGCGGTCGTTTATCCGAAGGAGCCATGGCGCAAAATAGGGCCTCTGGCAATGTACTGTGCACTTGGTGGTTATGGCTTACGCGAATATCGTACTTTTCTATCCGGCAGAGTAAAAGGTTTATCACGATTTCCGTATTTATTGATTGCTATCTTTCCTGCTGCCCTAATGAATGCATTGATAAGTTTGTGTTGCATATTCAGAAAGAAAGCCGGCAGATCTGGAATGTATAGTTTATTGAAGAGTCCTCATGCGACGTGGATCACGCGTATTGCTGCGAATATACTAGATGTAGGCCACTGAAAAATGCAGCACGCTCTTATTACAGGAATTACTGAACAAGGTGGTTTTGGCGAATTGGTGTCTATGAGTGCAGGCGCTCATAGAAAATAAAAATGTTTATTAGGCGATGACGATGTATAAGAAAGTTGAAAAGTGCAGAATTTGTGGCAACGTGAACTTGGAACGTGTGTTGGATCTTGGCGAGCAGATGCTGACAGGTGTTTTTCCACGTGAAAAAGACGCCGAAGTCACCACTGGACCGCTGCATTTGGTGAAATGCGTAGGGGACGGCGAAGTATGTGGGCTGCTGCAACTGGAGCATTCCTACGATCTGGGAGAGATGTACGGTGAAAATTACGGCTATCGCTCGGGCCTTAACGCCAGTATGGTGACGCATCTGCACAATAAGGTTAAGAAAATTCTCGGACAAGTTGCATTACGCGAGGGCGATTTGGTCATCGATATCGGTAGCAACGACAGCACCACGCTGCAGGCATATCCGTCTTCGGGCGCAGTCCTGGTTGGTGTCGATCCGACCGGCGTTAAATTTCACAGCTATTACCCCGCCCACATCCAGTTGATTCCGGATTTCTTTTCTTCCGCATTGGTGGAAAAACGTTTCCCAGGGCAGAAAGCGAAGGTGGTCACCTCGTTTTCCATGTTCTACGACCTCGAAGATCCGGTGGGCTTCATGCAGCAGGTATATCAAGTTTTGGCGAATGATGGTGTCTGGGTATTTGAACAGAGCTATATGCCGACCATGCTCGACACGAATTCGTATGATACGGTCTGTCATGAACACCTCGAATTTTATGCTCTCCGCCAGATAAAATGGATGACGGATAAAGTCGGTTTCAAGATTATCGATGTTGAATTCAATGATATCAACGGGGGGAGTTTTTCGATTACCGTGTCGAAGTCAAAAGGGGATACGACAGTCGCCCCCGCTATACAGAAGATTCTCGACGACGAGCGCCTGAGGGGATTGGATACACTGCTGCCGTATCAGGAGTTTGCGGAGCGCGCCGTTCAAACAAAACGTGATTTGCTGAAATTCATTGAAACGGCGCATGCGGAGAAAAAATCTGTGGCGGTACTTGGGGCTTCGACCAAGGGTAATGTGTTGTTGCAGTACTGCGGATTGACTCCGGAAGACGTGGCGTTTGTTGGGGAAGTGAATCCTGAAAAATTTGGTTGTCATACGCCAGGTACCTGGATTCCAATTATTTCAGAGCAAGAGCTTCTAAGTAAAAAACCAGACTACATGATTGTATTGCCTTGGCATTTCAGGCAATTCTTTGTGACGAATAAGAAGTTTACGAATATGAATTTGGTTTTCCCTCTGCCCAAGTTGGAAGTGGTAAAGGTTGCTGCTTAATGCTGCATACTGACGAGACGCATTTTGGCGATCTGGGTTTATTTGTCATGATGATGGCGGACAGTAACGTTGTTCCGTTTGTTCGTAAATGACTGCCCGTAAATTCACTGTCGAAGGTAAGGGTAGTGTGACGTGAAGAATCGATCGTCCGTTGTGCTCCTGGCAACTTACAACGGTGCTGCGTACTTGCCGGACTTCCTTGATAGTCTGATAGCGCAGAATACATCCGACTTTAAAGTGATCGTTCGGGATGATGGTTCAAGCGATGCAAGCTTGGATATTATCCGGACATATATGAGCGCTCTAAGCATAGAGATACTCGAAGCATCGCAGCGACTTGGGCCTGCCCTGAGTTTTTTTGAATTGCTTAAGCATGCCGGCGACGGCTTCGATTGTTACTTTTTTGCCGATCAGGATGATTATTGGCATGAGTCGAAAATTGCACGTGCCGTTGATAAGCTTTCATCCGAAAAAGAAAACGTAGGTGTTTATTTCTCTCGGCTAGAGTATGTTGATGAGACGCTTGCGCATATAGGTTATTCAAGGATTCCCAGGGTAATAGCATTGGAAAATGCACTTGTGGAAAATATCGCGACAGGTTGCACGATAGCGCTTACCGGCCCTGCCCGCCAATTACTTCTAAAAAATTCGCCAAGCCGGTTTTCGATGCATGACTGGTGGTGTTATATCGTCGTTGTCGCGTTTGGCAAGGTTATCTATGACACCTTTCCGTCCATCAAATATCGGCAGCATACTAACAACACGATTGGCGTCGCAACAAATACGTTCCAGAATTTTTGGCGCAGGCTACGTCGTTTTATCAGACGAGACGTCGGCATATATAGCGTTGCCATGCAGGCTACGGAATTCAAGCGTTGTTTTTCAGACTTGTTGAACGTGAAGCAACTGAAGCTGGTGAATAGCATGACAGACGGAAAAGCGCATATCGCCAACAGAATTCCGCTTGTGTTCGTTTCCAAATTTGTCCGGCAAAGATGGGCGGATTCATTGATGTTGAGAATTTTATTTCTAATGGGGCGGTTTTAAAAACATGTCCTTGCATGGAAAAACAAAATGCGTTATCTGGTGACCGGCGCCAACGGCTTTGTCGGTACCCCTCTGTGTAAACAATTACGTGCGCGAGGGTGGGCCGTTCGAGCAGCTACGCGCATGGCAAGACCGCTTGCCGAAGGTATTGAGACTGCGCTGGTCGGCACGTTGGACGGCGAAACCAATTGGACAAATGTGCTTGATGACGTCGATGTGGTGGTTCATTTGGCCGCTCGCGTACATGTTATGCACGATGATGCGGCCAGTCCATTGGAAGAATTCCGCAAGACGAATGTCGCGGGAACCGAGCATCTTGCACGTGCTGCGGCAGCACGTGGCGTAAAGCGGCTGATTTATGTCAGTTCGGTCAAAGTGAACGGCGAAGCAACACAGGGTGAAGACAAGTTCGCTGGGTCCGATTTGCCGTCGCCACAAGATCCTTATGGTATTTCCAAATGGGAAGCTGAGCAGGCCTTGCATCGGGTTGCCGCAGAAACAGGGCTGGAAATCGTCATTGTGCGTCCGCCACTTGTGTATGGCCCAAACGTAAAAGGTAACTTCGCGCAAATGCTCAAGTTCGTGGCAAAAGGTATTCCACTGCCATTAGCTTCTGTGCAAAATCTTCGCAGTTTGATATATGTTGAAAATCTGGTGGATGCATTGATTACTTGTGCGACACATCCTGCTGCAGCCGGAAAAACTTATCTGGTGGGCGATGGTGAAGATGTTGCCACTCCCGATTTATTAAGCCAGTTGAGTATTGCAATGGGACGTGCGCCGCGACTGTTGCCATGTCCTGTCGCTTTGCTGCAATTGGGCGGGCGCTTGCTGGGAAAATCGGAACAGATCGAACGTTTGATTGGTTCGCTGCGTGTGGATAGCAGTCCAATCCGTCAGGAATTGAATTGGACGCCTCCTTTTGCTTTGCAACAAGGTTTGCGTATTACCGGTGACCAGTTCGTGCACATAGCCAAAAATGCGGTCAATGTGGAACAATAGCCGGATGAAAAGACTATTCGATCTTGTATTGGCGTTATTCGCCGGATTTGTGCTGTTGCTACCGATCATTATTGTGTCGTTGCTCGTTCGTTTTACCTCGCCCGGGCCGGTCTTGTATTGGTCGGATCGAGTCGGAAGACGAAATATTCTCTTCAAAATGCCAAAATTCCGTACGATGCAGATAGGCACCCCAACTGTTGCCACGCATCTACTGACTAATCCGGACACGTACCTGACGCCGATCGGCAGTTTCCTACGCAAAAGCAGCTTGGACGAATTGCCCCAATTATGGAGTATCCTCGCGGGCGACATGAGTTTTGTCGGACCCCGTCCGGCGTTATTCAACCAAAACGACCTGATTGAATTGCGAACCCAGTGCGGGGTCGATCAATTACTGCCCGGTTTGACCGGCTGGGCACAGGTCAACGGCAGGGATGAGTTGCCGATTCCGGACAAGGTAAAGCTCGATCAGGAATACCTGCGCAAAGCGAATATGCTGTTCGATTTGCGTATTCTCTGCCTGACTTTTGAAAAAGTAGTGAAACGCGACGGTGTTCAGCACTGACCCGCACTGACCGTATTTTTAATCGAACATATGCAAACATTCGTTATCCAATTATCCAGGCGCATCAAGCAATGCATCGTGGGAGGGGTTGATATATTGATGTCAATCCTTGCCACCTGGCTGGCATTTTATTTGCGGCTGGATAGGGCCGAGATGCCGCATGGATACGAATGGCATGCCTATCAACTGGCGATTATTCTGTCATTGCCGATCCTGATCCGTTTTGGCCTTTATCGCGCCGTTTTTCGTTATGCCGGCATGTCGGCCATGGCGACCATTGCGAAGGCCATCGCGCTTTATAGTGCGATTTTCTTTGCGATCCTGGTTTGGCTGGCATTGCCCGGCATTCCCCGTACGCTCGGCTTGTTGCAGCCCTTGTTGTTTCTGTTCCTGGTTGCCGGCAGCCGTATCGCCGCGCGCATCTGGCTGACCCGGGCCACCGGGGACCGCCGCTCCGGAAGAGAAGCGCGCCTGCTGATCTATGGCGCAGGCGCAGCAGGGGCGCAGATCGCTTCGGTTGTCCAGCGCAAACGGCAATTGAATCTGATCGGATTCCTGGACGACGACCCGCAACTGGTGGGCAAAACGCTTAACGCCTATGTTGTGCATTCGCCCCGTGATCTTCCCAAGCTGATCGAGCTCTACGCCATCACCGACATTCTGCTTGCAATGCCGGCTATTAGCCGGGCGCGTCGTAATGAGGTGTTGGCGATGTTGCGTCAGCATCATGTCCGGATTCGCTCGCTGCCGGATTTGTCGGAGTTGGCGCAGGGTAAGGCGACTATCTCTGATATCCACGAACTCGATATTGTCGACTTGCTGGGTCGTGAACCAGTGGCGCCGAATCCGGCGCTGATCAGCCGGAATATCCGCGGTAAGGTTGTTATGGTCACCGGCGCCGGCGGCAGTATCGGTTCCGAGTTGTGCCGCCAGATCATCGCTGTCAATCCGGCCAAATTGCTGTTGCTGGAGCACAGCGAGTTCAGCCTGTACCAAATTCACAGCGATTTAATGGCACAGGCTATCGAATTGAACGTGCCGGTGGAATTGATTCCGCTACTGGGCAGCGTGCGCGATTACGAGCGGATTCGGGAGATATGCGAGGTCTGGAAGCCGCATACCGTTTATCACGCTGCCGCCTACAAACATGTCCCCTTGGTCGAACATAACCCTGCGGAGGGGGTGCGCAATAATGTATTCGGCACTTACAACGTAGCGCGAGCGGCGGTGGAAAGTGGCGTTGACGATTTCGTGTTGATCAGCACCGATAAGGCAGTACGACCGACCAATGTCATGGGCGCCAGCAAACGACTGGCCGAAATGATTTTACAGGCGCTTTCTACGTGCAGTGCCCCGGGTTTTGAAAGTACGCCTGCGAATGCCGCTCCAGTGCCATGCCGAACCCGTTTTGCCATGGTGCGGTTCGGCAACGTGCTGGGTTCATCCGGGTCCGTCGTGCCGCTCTTCCGGCAGCAGATCAAAGAGGGCGGCCCGATCACCGTGACGGACCTGGAAGTGACGCGCTATTTCATGACCATTCCTGAGGCCGCCCAATTGGTCGTGCAGGCCGGCGCGATGACCGAAGGCGGCGATGTATTCGTGCTCGACATGGGTGAACCGGTCAAGATCATCGATCTGGCCTATCGGATGGTCGAATTGTCGGGATTGATGGTCAAAAATGAAAATAACCCGTATGGCGACATCGAGATCAAGGTAACCGGCTTGCGTCCTGGGGAGAAATTATACGAAGAGTTATTGATCGGTGAAAATCCGCAGCCGACCGCGCACTCCCGCATCATGAAAGCGCAGGAAGAATTTTTGCCATGGGATGTGCTTTCCGCTGAGCTGCAGTTGCTCGCGCTTGCCGTGCATGATAATCAGGCGGCAGAGATTCGATCCATTTTGGCACGGCTCGTCAGCGGTTACACAATGCATGCCGAGCTGGTCGATCTGGTTTATCTGAAGGAAAATTCCGCGCTTGTATAACACTGGCGAAATATGCCGTTAATTCAATTTTGCGTTGTTTTTATAAACCACTGCTGTATCGAGACATCAATGACCCGAATTTTATTGATAGGGAAAAACGGCCAGGTCGGCTATGAACTGGAACGCAGTCTACAAAGTCTGGGTGACGTGACGGCGCTGGATCGCGCCCAGCTCGATCTGAGCGATGCTGACCGGATCAGGGAGGTCGTACGTACGTTGAAGCCGGAGCTGATCGTCAACGCGGCTGCCTATACCGCGGTGGATAAGGCCGAGAGCGAGCCGGATCTGGCATTTCGGATCAATGCAACCGCGCCCGGTGTGATGGCTGACGAAGCAGAAAAAATCGGCGCCGGCATCGTGCATTTCAGTACCGATTACGTATTCAACGGCGCCAAGGCATCGCCATATACCGAAGAGGATCTGCCTGATCCCATCAACGTGTACGGCCGCAGCAAGCTGGCTGGCGAGCAAGCGGTACAGGCCAGCGGCGCGGCGCATCTAATCTTGCGCACTAGCTGGGTGTATGGCATGCGGGGTAAGAATTTTTTGCAGACGATACTGCGCCTGGCAGCAGAGAAAGATGAATTACGCATTGTCGCCGATCAATTCGGCGCACCGACATGGAGTCGAACGATCGCCGATACCGCGGCCAATATACTAGGGCAACTGAGGACGGAAAAGGGCGCTTTTGCAGGGCTGGAGCAAGCGTCCGGTATTTATCATCTGAGCGCGCAAGGACGCACGAACTGGTATGAATTTACCAATGCGATTGTCGCCAACGCAGCACTGGCGAAGATGCCGCGCATTACCGCAATCGGCAGTGACGAATATCCGACGCCGGCGCGCCGGCCGATGAATTCGGTGTTGTCTTGCGATAAGTTGACGCAGCGATTTTGTGCATTGCCGGCGTGGGATCTTGCCTTAAGGCTCTGTCAACAATAATGGGCCAGTCTTGAACATTCTGATCGTCCGAGTCTCCTCGCTAGGCGACGTAGTGCACAACATGCCCCTGCTGGCCGATGTGCATCGCCATTTCCCGGACGCCAAAATCGATTGGGTAGTCGAAGAGGCTTACACCGATCTGGTCCGCCTCAATCCCCATGTCCGCACCATTATCCCGATCGCCTTGCGCCGCTGGCGCAAGCACTTATCATCGGCTTCGGTGCGTGCCGAAATTGCGGCGTTTTACCGTCATTTGCGCGCGCTCCCATACGATCTGATTCTCGATACGCAGGGTTTGCTGAAAACCGGCCTGGTAATGCGGCTGGCAAGGCTGGCGCCAGGCGGCAAGCGGGTCGGCCTGGCCAACGCGACCGAGGATTCCGGTTACGAACCTTTGTCCAGACTATTTCATTGCGTCAGCGTGCCGGTAGATCTGCGCTCGCATGCGGTGGCGCGGGGCCGTGCAGTGGCGGCAAAGGCGCTGGAATATGCGGTGCCGGATGCAATCGATTTTGCATTGCAGAAGCCGCTGAGTACACTATCACCTCTATGGCAGGGAACCGGCGAATACGCCGTTTTCTTCCACGGCACCGCAGGCGCCGATAAACAATGGCCGATTGCGTCCTGGCGCGAAATTGCTGCCGCTTTAACCGCGCGCGGTCTGCCGGTGCTGCTGCCGTGGGGAAATGCTGAAGAGTACGCCAGAGCGCAGCAAATTGCGGCGCAATTACCGAATGTGAAAGTATTACCGTCCCTTACTCTGATCGATGCGATTGCGTTGGCGCAATGTGCGGCGCTGGTGGTCGGCGTCGATACCGGACTGACGCACGTTGCTGCGGCCTATTGCCGCCCCACGATTGAACTCTACATCGCTACGCCGCGCTGGAAGACAGAAGGTTATTGGTCGCCGCGGATCGTTAATCTTGGCGATACCGGTGTTATGCCCTCCGTGACGGCGGTATGTGCCGCTATCGATCACTTGTTGGGGGCGTCACCGGCAGTTGCGCTTTCCGGCAACATGGATCAACGGGCATAATACGCATCATGGAACAGCAAATCATCGAAAACCCCCTGTCTGTATGGCAGGCCCTGACGCCAGATCCGGCCTGGATTGCCGCGCTTGAAGCGGGCAAGGTTTTGTATTTTCCA
This sequence comes from Herbaspirillum sp., assembly GCA_028291765.1. Classification (GTDB taxonomy): domain Bacteria; phylum Pseudomonadota; class Gammaproteobacteria; order Burkholderiales; family Burkholderiaceae_D; genus Herbaspirillum. The sequence continues at coordinate 6,672 of JAQGNR010000009.1, read as the reverse complement.
AAGCTGTCTTTTGAATTGCTGCCGTCGGAACAGGCGCTGCTGACACCGGAGGTACGCCACCCGAAAGCGCGCAACATCAGTCTGGATGCACACGGGCATCTGAAGGGCGCGGCCGGCGATACCGCCACACAGTTGGCATTGGCGTTGATGATCGGGCGTTTCCGCGAACAGGCGCAGGAGTTGATTCATTCGCTGTTGCCTGACTATAAAGAATATCTGCGCTTGGCGCCAACCAGCTACCGGCCGATGCAAGTCGAATCCCGCGCGCAATCATGGCGCGCCGACGACAAGCGTTTGCACGTGGATGCCTTTCCGTCGCGGCCCAATCATGGCGAGCGGATTCTGCGTGTATTTGCCAACATCAATCCGCATGGCCTGCCGCGCGTGTGGCGGGTAGGCGAACCGTTTGAAATGGTTGCGCAGCGATTTCTGCCGCGCGCCAAACCTTATCGTCGCTGGCAGGCCAATCTGCTGCATGGATTAAAAATCACCAAATCCCTCCGCAGCGAATACGATCATCTGATGCTGCAGTTGCACGACGGCATGAAATCCGATGCCGATTATCAAACCGGCGCGCAGCAGGTCACAATGCCGTTTGCCGCCGGATCGGTCTGGGTCTGTTTTTCGGATCAGGCTTCGCATGCGGTCATGTCTGGGCAATATATGCTGGAGCAGACCTTGCATCTGCCGGCGCAAAAACAATATGATCCCGCCGCCAGCCCCTTGGCGATTCTGACGCGGCTTAGCGGCCATAGCCTGCTTTGATGCGGTTTTTCTATTCCACGGTGTGGTCGCTGGCGTTGCCATTCGTGCTGCTGAAGCTGTGGCGGCGCGGCCGTGCGGAACCCGGTTATCGTCAGCACATTGCCGAGCGTTTCGGTTTTTATCGTCAGTTGACCGGCAGCAATCATAGGCCGCTGTTATGGGTACACGCGGTCTCGGTCGGCGAAACGCGTGCGGCGCAACCGCTGATCGATGCCTTGCTGGCGGATTTTCCAGATCATGGCTTGCTGCTCACGCATATGACGGCGACCGGCCGCGCTACCGGTCAGCAGTTGTTTGCGCATTATGGCGCGCGCTTTGTGCAGAGCTATCTGCCTTACGATACCGGCTGGATGGCGGCCCGCTTCCTGCGCTATTTCAAGCCGCGCATCAGCATTCTGATGGAAACCGAAGTGTGGCCGAATATGGTGGCGCAATGCGTGCGCTATCGGGTGCCGGTGGCGTTGGTCAATGCACGCTTGTCGGAGCGCTCGTTGCGGCGCGGTAAGCGCTTTGAAGGTTTGATGCTGGAAGCGGCTGCCGGTCTGAAATTGGTCGCGGCGCAAACCGAGGCCGACGCCGGGCGGCTCAAGCGTTTCGGTGCAGCTAATGTGCATGTCACCGGGAGTCTGAAATTTGATGTCGCGCCGCCGGCTGCGATGGTGCAGCGGGGTAGGCAATGGCGTGCGCAGATCGGCCAGCGCCCTGTGCTGTTGTGCGCCAGCACACGGGAAGGCGAAGAGGCTTTGATTTTATCGGCCCTGGCCGGCGTGGATCAGGCCTTTCTCGGCGATTTGCTGATTGTCATTGTGCCGCGTCATCCGCAACGTTTTGATGCTGTGGCCGAGCTGATCGCCGCTTATCCGGCGCTGGGCATGCAGCGCCGTTCTGCTTTAAACGATAGCGATGCGCTGCCGGCATCGGTCAGGATCTTGCTGGGCGACACCATGGGCGAGATGTTTGCGTATTACACCGCCTGCGATGTTGCGTTTATCGGGGGGAGTTTGCTGCCGCTGGGAGGGCAAAATCTGATTGAGGCGGCGACCGTCGGCAAGCCGGTGTTGATCGGTCCTCATACGTTTAACTTTGCGCAGAGTACGGAAGATGCGATTGCTGTGGGCGGGGCGTTGCGTGTTGCGAATGCCGGGGCGATGCTGCGAAGTGCGCTGGCGTTGTTTGACGATTCGGGGCGATGTGCTGCAATGGGACAAGCTGCGCAAGGGTTTGCGCGGCAGCATCAGGGGGCGACTAGCCGAACTGTGGATTTGCTTTCGAAAATTTTAGGTTAGCGGTGACCCTTCGATACGGCCTGCGGCCTACTCAGGGCGAACGTTATTTTGTGTCGCGCTTAAATAAAAACCGTTCGTCCTGAGTAGGCCGCAGGCCGTATCGAAGGATCACCACCACACTTAAAATTTCACTTCACCGCCAACCCTGGCACAGGCGCCGCCGCCGGCAACGCCGTCCCGGTCACCTCATTCAAGCCCCCACCCAACGACCGATACAAATCAATCGAATTATCCAAACGCAACTGCCGCGCCTGAACCAAGGCCTGCTGCGCCCCAAACAATTCCCGCTCCGCATCAAGCCTATCAAACGAGCTAGCAATACCATTCTGGTAACGCATATTCGTCAAATCAACCCGTTCCTGCGTAACCTTCAAAAACGCCTCCTGGGCCTCGACTTGCTCCGTCAACGTTTCACGCCCCACCAATGCATCGGCAACTTCCCGGAAAGCGGTCTGGATGGTTTTTTCGTAATCAGCAACAGCCAGATTCTTGCGTACTTCCGCCAACGTCAGATTGCCGCGATTACGGCCGCCGTCGAAGATCGGCAGCGTCAACTGCGGCGCAAACGACCATAAGCCGCTGCCGGAATCGAACAGGCCGCCCAGCGAGGTACTGGCGCTGCCGAATGTACCCGTCAGCGAGATGCGCGGGAAAAATGCTGCGCGGGCCGCACCGATGTTCGCATTGGTCGCCAACAGGCGTTGTTCGGCGGCGCGAATGTCCGGACGGCGTGTCAAAAGGTCCGACGGCAGGCCGGCCGGAATGTCCGCGACGATGTTCTCGTCCGAAAGCGTCGGCGACGCCGGCAGATTTGCAACCCGCACGCCGATCAGCAATGTCAGCGCATTATCGGCTTGCGCACGCTGCCGTTTCAAGGTCGCAATCGCAGTGCGGGCCGATTGCACCAGCGTGTTCGAGAGGCTTAGGGTCAGCGCTGAATCGATGCCGACATCGAAGCGCTTCTGGGCCAAGGTGTAATCCGTTTGACGGCTGTCAAATGTTTGCTGCGCAATCGCCAACTGCTCGGCAAACGAACGCTCCGCCAGATACGCTTGCGCAACTTGCGCGACCAAAGTGATCTGCACCGATTGACGCGCTTCTTCCGTAGCCAGATACGACGCCAGCGCCGATTGGCTCAGGCTGCGCACCCGACCGAAGAAATCCAGTTCGAATGCCGCCAGGCCGAGATTGGCCTGATAGATGTTGCCCGTCAGGGGCTGGCCGTTCGGCGATTCGATGGCGGGCAGGTGCTCGCGCGTTGCACTGGCATTGACGTTGACGTTGGGCAGACGATCCGCACGGGTGATGTTGTACTGCGCGCGCGCCGCTTCGATGTTCAGTATCGCTGTGCGCAGATCACGATTGTTGTTCAGTGCGGCTGCGATCAGTGCCTGTAAATGCTGGTCGGGGAAGAACTCGCGCCAGCCTAGCGTTGCCGCTTCACGATCGGCGCCGATGGCCGAGGCCGAGTTGACGGTATCGGGATAAGCGGCATCCACGGGTGCAGCCGGCCGATGATAGATCGGGTTCAGCGAGCAGGCCGACAGCATGCCCGCGGCCAGCATCGAAGTACTTAAAATCGCCAAACGGTGTTTTGAAAAATTAAACATGCTGATCCTTCCCGTTATTGTCCGGCGCATCGCCATCGCCGAGTGCAAGCGTCCCGGGCGATAGCTTGCCATCCAGAGCTTGCTTCTTGGCTTTCTTCTTGCCCGAGAAAATAGTGCGCACCACCACGAAGAACACCGGTACGAAGAACACCGCCAACGCCGTTGCCGTAATCATCCCGCCCATCACGCCGGTACCGATGGCGCGTTGGCTGCCGGAGCCGGCGCCGGTTTTGATCGCCAGCGGCAGCACGCCCAGAATAAAGGCGAGCGAGGTCATGATGATCGGGCGGAAACGCAGATGCACCGCTTCCAGCGTCGCTTCAATCAAGCCCTTGCCTTGCGCCTGCAGGCTTCTGGCGAATTCGATGATCAGAATCGCGTTCTTCGCCGATAGACCCACCACCGCAATCATCCCGACCTTGAAGTAGACGTCGTTGGGCATGCCGCGCAGCGTTACGCCCAGCAGCGCGCCCAGAATCCCGAGCGGCACCACCAACATTACCGACAGCGGAATCGTGGTGCTTTCATACAGCGCAGCCAACACCAGGAATACGGCCACCAGCGACAGCAGATACAGCGCCGGCGCTTGCGAGCCGGAGGTTTTTTCTTCCAGCGACTGGCCAGTCCATTCGTAACCGATGCCGGACGGCAGTTTGCCGATGAAGTTTTCCATTTCCGTCATCGCTTCGCCGGTGCTCTTGCCGGGGGCCGCGCCGCCGGCAATCTTGAATGCCGGATAGCCGTTGTAGCGCGTCAATTGCACCGGGCCGTTGATCCATTTGGACGAGGTGAATGCCGAGAACGGCACCATCGCACCGGCGGTGTTGCGGGCATATAGCTTGCTCAAATCATCCGGTTGGCGGCGTTCCGGCGCATCCGCTTGCACGATCACGCGTTGCTGACGACCTTGATTCGGGAAGTCATTGGTGTAAGCCGAACCAAGCGAGGTCGACAGGACGCTATTGATGGCGGCAAAGGTGACGCCGAGTGCGCTGGCTTTGTCGCGGTCGATATCGAACTCCAATTGCGGTGCGTCTTCCAGCCCGTCGGGCCGCACGCCGGCGACGATCTTGCTTTGTGCAGCCATGCCCAGCAACTGATTGCGCGCCGCCAGCAATGCGGCATGGCCAAGGCCGCCACGATCCTGCAGGCGCAGCGTGAAGCCGACGGCATTACCGAGTTCGGGAATCGGCGGCGGATTCAGCGGGAACACCATGGCGTCCTTGATTTGCATGAAGGCCCCGAATGCTTTGCCGGCAATGGCATCGGCCGAATCGGCCGGGCCGCGTTGGGACCAGTCTTTCAACGGCACGAACACCAGACCCGCATTCTGACCAATACCCGAGAAGCTGAAACCGAGCACGCCGACTACATGATCCACGCCCGGTTGCTTGAGGAAGTAAGACTCCACTTTCTGCACGACTTCCAGGGTGCGGTTTTGACTGGCGCCGGCCGGCAGCTGAATGTTGGTCAGGATATAGCCCTGATCTTCATTCGGCAGGAACGAATCGGGCAGGCGGGTGTATAACAGCGCGACGCAGCCGAGTACCAGCGCATACACCAGCATCGTACGGCCGGTTTTGGTCAGCAAACGGCCGATGACGCCTTGATAGCCATTTGCGGTTTTGCTGAATTTGCGGTTGAACCAGCCGAAGAAACCTTTACGTTCATGATGCGAACCGGCTTCGATCGGCAGCAGGATGGTGGCGCACAAAGCAGGTGTCAGCGTGAAGGCCATGAGGACCGAGAACACCATCGATGCAATCATCGACAGCGAGAATTGGCGGTAAATCTGACCGACCGCGCCGCCGAAGAACGCCATCGGCACAAACACCGCGATCAACACCAGCGTGATGCCGATCAGCGCGCTGGTAATTTGTCCCATGGCCTTGATGGTTGCATCTTTCGGCGACAGACCTTCCTGGCTCATGATGCGCTCGACGTTTTCCACCACCACAATCGCATCGTCGACCAGAATACCGATGGCCAGCACCATGCCGAACATGGTCAGCACATTGATCGAAAAACCGAACAGCAGCAGGGTGGCAAAGGTACCCAGCAGCGCGACCGGCACCACGATCGTCGGAATGATCGTGTAGCGAATGTTTTGCAGGAACATATACATCACCAGGAACACCAGCACGATCGCTTCGACCAGCGTTTTGATGACTTCTTCGATCGAAATCTTGACGAATTTGGAGGTGTCGTAAGGGATCTGGTATTTCATGCCGGCCGGGAAGTACTTCGACAGTTCTTCCATCTTCTTTCTGACCAGGGTGGCAGTACCCAGCGCATTGGCGGTAGGCGAGAGTTGCACGCCGATCGCGGAAATCGGTTTGCCGTCGATACGGGCAGAAGTCCCATAGGCTTGTCCGCCGATTTCGATGCGCGCCACATCGCGCAGTCGAACCACCGAGCCGTCGGGGTTGGCGACAAGGATGATTTTGCCGAACTCTTCAGCCGACGATAGCTGGCCGGTGACGACGACGGTGGCCGAAATCTGCAACGATGAATCGCTAGGCAGATCGCCCAGTGTGCCGGATGCGACTTGCGCGTTTTGCGCTCTGATCGCACTCGATACGTCGTCCGGCGTCAGTTTGTAGCTGTACAACTTGGCCGGGTCGATCCAGATCCGCATGGCACGTTCGGTGCCGAACAGTTGCGCGGTGCCCACGCCAGGGACGCGGCGGATTTCGTTGAGCACGTTACGCGACGCATAATCGCCCAAGGCTACCGGGTCCAGCTTGCCGTCATCCGACGAAATCGTGATGAATTGCAGGAAGTTGCTGCGCGACTTGACGACTTGCACGCCCTGTTGCGTAACTGGCGCGGGCAGGCGCGCTTCGACCCGCTTCAGGCGGTTCTGCACATCGACCGCGGCCAGATCGGGATTGGTGGCGTTGGAAAAGGTGACGGTGATCTGCACCTGGCCGTTGGCCTGGCTTTGCGATTCGATGTATTGCAAACCGTCGGCGCCGTTGAGTTCCTGTTCGATCAGGCTGGTGACGCTA
>JAQGNR010000003.1 GCA_028291765.1 Herbaspirillum sp. | reverse complement strand
GACAAGGCATTCAGCGTTTTTTCAACATTCAATGTAGCGATACCGATACGGTATCCATGGACGGCCGGCAGTTCCTCGAACAATACCGCTTCACTCATGCATCGCTCCTGTGCGAATGTGCGAATGCGCGCTGGCTGCAAGTGCTTGCTGTCCGGTGAGACGCGACAACCGAAAAATACTCGCGGCGCTCAAACAATATTTTCCTGATTTGTTTGGCACATCTCACCGAACAGCAACAACTTGCGGCCAGCACGCATTCTTGTTTGAGCACATCTCCTAAATTGAATGCCAACACCCTAATCGACGCTGCGCATCGTTTTTTCCAGGCACTGCGTTTGGCGCGCAGCGTCCTTGGTGCGTAGTGCGACGCAATCCTGATAAGTACGCACGTAGCGGTCGAACATCTGGGCTGCACGCCTAGGGTTGGCGCGCGCCAGCTTTTCAATAAACGTGCGTTCGCCGATTTCAAAATGCTGATAATCGATCGGTTGGCGCCAGTCGCCACCCCATACCAGAAAGCCGTTATCGGCAAATAAGCCGCGTATCGTTTCGGTCATGCCGGGGCGCAGTGTGCTGCGGTCGGTAAATTGCGCCGCACTGGCGGCAGGCAGAACCATCACATGGCCATCGGCGGCGCGGCTCAGATAAGGGTTTTGCAAAGGATTGATATCGATGGCGACGCCATAAGCGTGTAACGACCAACTGCTGCCGCCGGTGACGGGGCGGCCGTTGAATGCGGAACTATTATTGTCCGCCATGGAGGCCGCATCGTCGCCGGCGTAATGCGTCAAGGCGTGCGCGCTGTGCAGCGGGAATTTCGCGGCCAGTAATTGCATGAACAAACGCTGTACATGGGGTGCTACGGCATCCATGACGATCATCTCGCCATCCTGTTGCCGATGGCCCTCGAAATCGAGATAGGAAAAACGCACCCGCGCCAAACGCCGGCACGGCAGCGGATTGCGTGCGCTGATGACGTTCGCCGCTTGCATGGCGCTGCAGTCGCTTTCGGTCAATGGCGCGATACCCGGCGTCGTTTCCGGTGCGGCTTGCGCCGCAGTTTCCTTTGCTGCGGCGCAAGCCGGCGCAGGCAAGACCGCCAAGGCGGTAAACATCAGTGCAAACATCAGTGCAAACATCAGTGCAAACATCAGTACTGGGCAAGCAGCGTTATGCAGTAAAGTACTGTTCGGGCGGAGATTTTTCATTGTTTTATCCTTGTTTCCGACATTATTTCAGACGCCGGCAGTGCCGGTGTTCACACGCGTACAATAAGCCATGTTTATAGATTCCCATTGCCACATCAATTTCCCCGAACTGGTTGTACGGCTGCCGGATATTCTCGGCAAAATGCACGACAACCAAGTTAGCCATGCTTTATGCGTCTCGGTTAATTTACCCGACTTTCCGCAAGTATTGGCGCTGGCGCATCGCTATCCCCATATTTATGCTTCGGTCGGCGTGCATCCGGATTATGAAGACACCCCCGAACCCAGCGTCGAACAATTAGTCGTCCTTGCGGACGATCCGAAGATCGTCGCCATCGGCGAAACCGGTCTGGACTATTTTCGTTTGAGCGGCGATCTGGAATGGCAACGCGAGCGCTTCCGCACGCATATCCGTGCTTCGCGCGCCACGGCCAAGCCCCTGATCATCCATACCCGTTCGGCCGCGCAGGATACCATCCGCATTATGCAGGAAGAAGGCGCCAGTCCGGAAGCCGGCGGCGTTGGTGGCGTCATGCATTGTTTTACCGAATCGCTGGAAGTGGCGCAGGCCGCCATTGCGCTGGGATTTTATATTTCCTTTTCCGGCATTGTGACATTCAAGAGCGCCAAGGATTTGCAAGCAGTGGCCCGCGAAATTCCGCTTGAGCGCATGCTGATCGAAACCGATGCGCCGTATCTGGCGCCGGTACCGCATCGCGGAAAAATGAATGAACCCGGCCTGGTCAGGCATGTCGCTGAATTTATTGCCGATTTGCGTGGCGTGCCGGTGGCTGAAGTTGCTCGGCATACCAGCGCCAATTTTTTCCGTCTATTCAACATCGAGCCCCCGTCCACTTATGAAACTATCCCTGTCTGATTGTCTTGCGCGTCGGCGCACCGTTATTGCGCTGACATGCCTGCTGCTGGCGGCGCCTTGTATTGTGTTCGCCGATTCGTTGAACGATTTTTTCATAGCCGTTAAAAATGACAATTCGACGACGGTAAGCGCGTTGCTGCAACGCGGACTAAGTCCGAATCTGGTGGAAGAGAATCGCGGCGAAACCGGTCTGATCCTGGCGCTGCGCGAAGATTCGACCAAAGTATTCAATGTGTTGATCAACGCGCCGTCGGTCGATCTGGAAGTGCTCGCCAAGAACGGTGATAACGCCCTGATGATTGCCGCGTATAAAGGCAACGTTGCGGCTGTCAAAGCCTTGATTGCCAAAGAAGCGGAAGTCAATAAGCATGGCTGGACAGCGCTGCATTATGCGGCGGCCGTCGGCAACGATGAGATCGTCAAAATTCTGCTGGACGAGTCGGCCTATATCGATGCCGAGTCGCCCAACAGTACTACCCCGCTGATGATGGCGGCTCGCGGCGGACATGTCTCTACGGTGAAATTATTGCTCGATGAGGGTGCCGATGCGACGCTGAAAAACAATATCGGCATGACCGCGCTCGATTTTGCACGCGAGTCGGACATGCGAATGGTCTTCGACGACATGACTGCTCTGCTTGGAAAGCCCAAGCCTTAATGCCCGCTAATGTTCACTTAATGTTCACTTAATGCCGACCTGATTTAATGCCCACATAATGCCTATTGCGCCTACCCATGAGGCACGTCAAATAACACTCGCCTGCGATCTGTCCGCGTATGGATGGTCGCAGCAAAAACTCTTTTTACCTGAAGATTTGACGCTGGCGCTGGCGGCTGAATGCGGCTTGCTGTCAGCCGCCGGTGCGCTCAAGCCTGCCGGTATAGGGCGCGGCGCGATGCAAGCAGTGCGGTCCGACATTCGCGGCGATCGGATCGCATGGCTTAAAGCAGGGCAATCGGCGGCATGCGATCGTTATCTGCTGATCATGGAAAGCTTGCGCGTGAGTTTGAACCGTAATTTGTATTTGGGGCTGGACGAATATGAAAGCCACTTCGCCCTTTACATGCCAGGCGCTGCCTATCTGAAACACCTGGATCGTTTTCGTGACGACGACAGCCGTACGGTATCCGCAGTGATCTATCTCAATGACAACTGGCTGCCGGGAGAGGGTGGTGCGCTGCGTCTGCATCCGCATGGCAAATGCACGGAAGATATTGCGCCGCTGGGCGGACGGCTTTTACTGTTCCTTTCGGCCGACATGGAACACGAAGTCCTGCCGGCGACCCGCGATCGGCTTTCGTTGGCCGGATGGTTCAGACGGAAGCCCTGAGTAAGTCAGAGCCTCCTTAGTACATCTTATGCGCCCTTGGCAATCATGCCGGCGAACTCCCCGCTAGCGATCAGGCGTTGCAGATCGCTGGCGCCGCCGATCAAGGTGCCGTTGATGAATATCATCGGCAAAGTCGACCAGCCAGTCCACATTTTCAATGCAGTACGGCGCTTCCACTGGCTTAGATAACTGCCGTATTCCAGATATTTATACGTCGCACCGATCGCATCTAGCGCCTTGCACGCTTTGCGGGGAAAAGGATTTTGCGTCATGCCGACCACCACCACCGCATTGCTTGCGATGGCGGCCTGTACTTCGCCAACGATGTCGGCATGCCGGTCTGAAATATCCTGTCGGATGGCCGGATGAATATGCGCTTCGTCGAGAATGCTGCGAGTCATCGTATTCCTTTTGTTGTTATGGCTATGGTTTGATTGCAGCGAATCTTCAAATCTGAATCTTCAAATTTTCTTTATGGCTTGATGAACTTCAGGATGAATTCATCCTTTGGCTGCGGCGGTTCAGGCGTGTTCTTGTCGCGCGGATCGGATGGATTACGCATGAAATAACCTTCATCCGCCAGTTTGAAACCCGCAGCCTGGACTTCCTGAATCAGGAAGCTTTCTTCAATGCGGTGCAGCGTACCCGATTCCGAGATACCGGTGCCGGGCCGGCCCGCATGATCGGCAATGATATACATGGCGCCCGGTTTAAGCGCCGTAAAAACTGCTTTATTCATTTGCGCGCGATCCACGCCCCAGTGGCCGAGGTCGTGATAATTGAACATGAGTGTGACCAGATCGAGCCTGTTGGGGGTCATTTCCGGCGGCACTGGATCTTCAAATCTGCGCACGATAGGAATGATATTGGCGAGCACCGGATTGGCAGCGCGCGCCGCCAGTATCTGCGCCGAAGTCATTGGTTTGCCGGCAGTCGGCTGCATCGCGCTGCTCGGCGCAGGCGCTGAGGCGCCCTCGGGTGCGGCAGCTTGTTGCGGTGGGCTGTTGGCATCGCGCGGCGGTGGATTTTGGGCGTACACACGGCCATGCGGTCCAACGGCAAGGGAAATCAGTTCGGTCATATAACCGCCGGAGGCGCTCAGATCCAGCGCAACCATGCCTGGCTTGATGTCGATGAAAGCCAGCGTCTGCGCAGGTTTGCGATGGATGTCATTGATGCGGTCGGCTGCGCTGCGCTGCGGGCTGGAGACAATGTCGGCGATCGGGCTTGGGCCCGATGCGGTATTGTTCGACGCGGCGGCGGATGTGTTTCCCGTATTGGCGCAGGCGCTCAGCGCCAGCATTGCCGATATTAGTAGCGCAGGCAGTGCTATGGACGGCTTTTTGTTTGCAGCAGTGCGGCGGGCAAAAGTTTTCATGATTGAGACACTTTCCATAGAGGTGGTGAGCGAGTACGTTAGCGGCCGCTATTGCGCCTTCAGATCGTTGAACAAATCCAGATACGCCTGCATCGCGCTATCCTGCGATTGCCCTTTCAAGCCATTCCAGGCATCCCATTTGGCCCGATTGATGAAATCGGTCATGCCTGGGCGTTCGCCTTGCGCATCGCCCAGGCTGCCTTGCTTGTACAACGCATACATTTTCAGCAGTGTCATGTTATCCGGACGTTCCGGCAGACTTTTTGAATCGGCAACGGCTTGTTCAAAATCGGCTTGCAAACTCATGTTTTACCCCTCTAGTCGAAAACGGCGGCCTGAAGCCGCCGTCGATCGTAATTGTGCAAACGTGGATTAAACGCCGAGCAATTCCACTTCGAAGATCAAGGTGGCATTCGGCGGGATGACGCCGCCGGCGCCGCGTGCGCCATAGCCCAGACTGGCAGGAATGATCAGTTTGCGAACGCCGCCGATTTTCATGCCTTGCACGCCTTCATCCCAGCCCTTGATCACATGGCCGGCGCCCAGCGGAAAGGAAAACGGTTCATTGCGATCCTTGCTGGAATCGAATTTGCTGCCGGCACTGCCGTCATCGTTTTGCAACCAGCCGGTGTAATGCACCGTGACATGGCTGCCAGGGGTGGCTTCAGCGCCGTCGCCTACGTTGATCTCGTCATACTGCAAACCGGAAACTGTCGTGATTGTGGACATCGATAAACCTTTCAAATCAAATGGAGAGGAGCATCGCGCAATCGCGGGGCGCTCCGGGGCAAATATGCCGGGAAGGCAGTTTAAACCAAAACTCTTGCAGTTTCACCATCTAATGGGATTCGCGATCAAGTACCGGAATAAGCGACCCAATAATCCCAATAACCCCGACAAGCAATGGAATAGGGTAGACGAGAGTTGGTCGTATTTGGTTCTTTTGTTGGTTTTTGTTGTTTTTAACCAATGCATGCATTCACGCCATGTAAAATGCCGTTCATGCCACTCCCTCTTTCAAGTTCCTCTATGACGCTTTGTTTTGCCAGGTTGCGATTGGCATTGGCATTGATAGGCGCGCTGTTCGCCATGAGCGCGCAAGCGAACGTTGTCGTGGTGCTCAATTCGGGCGACGCAACCATTTCGTTGATCGACCCTGCCGACTTCAGCGTCATGCAGACCTATGTGGTTGGCAAGGAGCCGCATCATCTGATGGCCACGCCGGACAACAAATCCTTGATCGTCGCCAACGCCACCGGCAATCAATTGACCTTCCTGGACCCGCGCACCGGTCAGATCCAGCGCCAGATGCGCGATGTGATCGATCCCTATCAAATCGGTTTTTCGCCGGATCAGAAGTGGTTCGTCTCGGCGGCGCTGCGGCTGGATCGGGTCGATCTCTACCGCTATGAGAACGGCAATCTGCTGCTCGCCAAACGCATTCCCTTATCGAAAATGCCGAGCCATATTGCATTCGACGCCGACAGCACCACCGCCTTTGTCACCCAGCAAGGCAACGACCGTCTCAGCGCGATCGATCTGGCTACCCAGCAAATAAAATGGACCATGCCGACCGGCAAGCTGCCCGCAGGCATCGCAATGACGCCCGACAACAAGTATTTGCTGGTCGGTATCATGGGCAGCGATTATGTCGAAGTAATCGACTGGCGCACGCAGAAAACCGTCAAGCGCATCGCCACCGGCGATGGCGCGCACAATTTCCGCGCACTGGGTGATAAGCGTCATATATTCGTCTCGAACCGGGTCGCCAATACCATCAGCATTCTGGACGTCAATACGCTCGAAAACGTCGGCACGATTGCTGTACCCGGTGGACCGGATTGCATGGAAGTGACCGATGACGGCCAGACCATGTGGGTTACGCTGCGCTGGATCAAAAAGGTGGCGGTGATCGATTTGAACAGTAAAAAATTGATCAGGACAATTGCGGTGGGCCGCTCGCCGCATGGCATTTATCTGCAGAACCGCGCGCCGGAGCTGTAACGATGGCTGCCCTGCATTGCGCGCCCCGCATGTATTTCCGTTGTTTCCGTTTGCTGGCCGGCATGCTTTGTCTGGCGCAGGCAGCGCCTGCGATTGCCGCTTGCGACAGCGGCGCCATTTATCTGACCTTCGATACCGGCAGCCAGTCGCAGGCGCAACTGGTTGCCGACACACTCAAAAAACACCATATCAAAGCCACGTTTTTCATGGCCAATGAAAAAACCGTGAATGGTGATTACACGCTGGATCCGGCCTGGGCGCCGTTCTGGAAGGGATTGCTGGCAGACGGCCACGCCTTCGGCACGCATACTTTCGATCATGTGTACTGGCAGCGCGATCTGCCGGGTGGAAAATTTTCCGTCAAACCGCAGTTCGGCGCCAACGCCGGCCGCAGTTTGACCTGGACCGCGCCGCAATACTGCGCCGAGCTGAACCGGGTGGCCGAGCGGTTTCACGAACTGACCGGCGGTCAGATCGATCATTTTTGGCGCGCGCCAGGCGGCAAGGTTAGCCCGGCACTGCTGGCGGCCGGCGCCAGTTGCGGTTATGTCCATGCCGGCTGGTCGCCGGCCGGTTTTTCCGGCGATGAGTTGCCGAGCGAAAAATGGCCGAACGCGTTATTGTTGCAGCGCGCCGTTAACGGACTCAAAGACGGCGATATCGTGATGGCCCACCTTGGCATCTGGTCGCGCAAGGATGCCTGGGCGCCGGCTGTGCTGGAGCCTCTGATCAACGGCCTGGAGCGCAAGGGATTCTGTTTCGCCACCTTGCGCGACCGGCCCGATTTTAAACGCTATGCTGTGCAATAAAGGCTGCGCAGTAAAAGCTGAATAAATTAATGCAGGTACTGCAATGATACAAACGCTAATCGATTGTTTTGCCCAAGTGCAGGACCGCTTGTTCGAAGCGGTGGTGCAGCCGTTGATGCTGGCGCTCGACCTGGGCGCTTATCTGGAAGAGGCATTCAGCGGCACGGAATGGTTTCTGGTCGGCGTGTGCGAATTGACGGTGCTGTTTATCGTCTTGCGGCCCTGGAAGCGCTGATTCCGGTGCACCGCATCGAGGGCGCGCATGCCCGCTGGAACGACTTCACCTACACCGTATTGAACCGCCTCGGTATTTTGACCGTAGCGGTTTTTTTCATCCTGGATCCGCTGGTCAATAGGGTGATGGAAGAATTGCATTTATATAGCGTGCAGCCGTTCAATCTGGATGATTTGTGGCCAGGCGTGAGCGATCGACCGCTGATCACCTTTCTGCTGTATCTGGTGGTGCTGGATTTCTTCGATTACTGGTACCACCGCGCGCAGCATAATGTGCGCTGGATGTGGGCGCTGCATAGCCTGCATCACAGCCAGCAAGACATGAATCTGTGGAGCGACGATCGCAACCACGTGCTGGACGTCTTCATGCATGACGTGCTGATGGGATTGGTGGCGCTGGCAATCGGCGTGGCGCCCCCGCAATATGTGCTGCTGGTGGTGGCCTCGCGCATGTTGCAAAGTCTGCAGCACGCTAATGTGCGCGTGCATTTCGGCCGCTGGGGCGATTATTTGCTGGTGTCGCCGCGTTTTCATCGTCTGCATCACGCGATCGGCATCGGACACGAAAGCAGTGGCGCAGGATCATTGGGCGGGCATAACTTCGCCGTGCTGTTCACGGTGTGGGATATGCTGTTTCGCAGCGCCCGTTTCGGCCGTCACTTCGCATTGACCGGCCTGCGCGATCAACTAGCGCCGCCGCAGGGCAAGGGACGTGACTACGGCACGAGCTTCTGGTCGCAGCAGTGGCTGGGTTTCAGACGCCTATTGCGGGCGCTGGCCGGAAAGCCGGTAGTCTGATGCGGGCCGTGATCGTTTCATTTGGCCGTGCGATGCTATCGCAATTGCATATCAGAATACTGTTGCTGACAGTGCTGCCGTTTATCCTCTCGCTGGCCTTATGGGGCCTGGTGCTGTGGCTGGGTCTGCAGCCGCTGATCGACAGTGTGCAACATTATTTCACTGTCAATGATATGTTCGGTATTTCCGGTTCGATACTGAGCTGGTTCAGCATGGGGGCGTTCAAGGCCGTACTGGTCCCGCTCATTGCAATGTGGGCCTTGCTGCCCTTGATGATCCTCACTGCGCTGGTATTCGTCGCATTGATCGCGGTGCCGGCGGTGCTCAGGCATGTCGCGGGCCGCCACTATGCGCACTTGACGCGCAAGTTCGGCGGCTCATGGTGGGGCACCTTATGGACATCGTTGTGGTGTTTTCTGGTGTTCTCGGTAGTGTGGTTGCTCACGCTGCCGCTGTTGCTGGCGCCGCCGCTCAATTTCGTCATTCATCCTTTGTTGTGGGGTTGGCTGACGTATCGCGTCATGGCCTACGATGCTTTGTCCGAGCATGCCGATAACCAAGAGCGGCGCACCATATTGCGCCGGCATCGGTGGCCGTTGCTGGCGATCGGCACTGCGACAGGCATTGCCGGCACTGCGCCGACGCTGCTATGGCTGGGCGGTGTGTTGTCCTGGTTTTTCTTTCCGCTCTTGGCCGCGCTATCGATCTGGCTCTATGTGCTGGTATTCGTCTTCGGCGGCCTGTGGTTTGAATATTATTGTCTGGAGGCGCTCAGCCGCTACCGCGCCGGGGAAACCGTTGCAGCGGCTGAGGCGGCAGATCCAATTAGGGCATAATCGCGGAGTTTGAAGGGTTGTTATTGCAACCCAAGTCAATATAAGGCAAGGAAAACGGTATGGCGATCGGGCTTATTATCATCGGCGACGAAATTCTGTCGGGACGACGCACCGACAAGCATCTGCCGAAAATGATTGAATTGCTGCATGCGCGCGGCCTGCAATTAGGATGGGCCGAATATCTGGGCGATCAACCGGCGCGCATCGTCTCGACCCTGGAACGCACATTGCGCAGCGAGGATATTGTTTTTTCAACCGGCGGCATCGGCGCGACGCCGGACGACCATACGCGGCAATGCACGGCGCAGGCGCTGGGCGTGCCGCTGCAATTGCATCCGGAGGCAAAAATCAAAATCCAGGAACGCATCGCAGACACTGCCCGCAACGCCGGCCTTGCGCCGCCCGACCTCTGCGCGCCGGACAATCTGCAACGACTCAAACTGGGGGAATTCCCACAGAATGCGTCTATTATTCCGAATGTCTACAACAAGATTCCCGGTTTTTCGGTGCCTAACATCGGCGCGCAAGGCGCGCATTATTTTGTGCCCGGCTTCCCGGTGATGGCATGGCCGATGTTCGAATGGGTGCTCGATACTTACTATCCACATTTATTTCACAAGGACGTTTCGGTTGAAAAATCGGTGCTGGTATTCGGTAAGCCCGAATCGATTCTGACGCCGTTAATGGAAGCGCTGGAAGCCGATTATCCGCGTATCAAAACGTTCAGTCTGCCGCACGTCGGCGACGGGCAGGTTCGTCAACATATCGATCTGGGCGTCAAAGGCAAAGCCGAAGACGTCGAGGTAGCGTTCGCCAGCATGTTGCGCGGACTGGACCAAATGCATGCCGAATACCGACAGGTTTAAGGTGTACCGAGCGTATAGCTGCGCTTTTGCCAATACCGGCCTCGCGCCGGCTCACTAGATTCTTTCCAATGTTCGATTTTCTGTTTAAACGGCGTCAAGCCAATACCATTTCCACCCAACAAGCCGATGATGCGCAAGCCGCCGCCGCGATTGCCGCCGACCGCGTGCAAAGCCGCCAACGCGACCGTGAACAGGCGATGCAACAGGCCGCAGCGTTGGCCGATGAAGCAGGCGCGCTGGCATTCATTGTGCAATGCGAATTTGCCGACGCACGTTTGCAGGCCGCACAGTGGTTGCAAAGCACAGAGGCATTGACCGAAGCGCTGCGCGCAATTCGCAATAGCGACCGGCGTGTCGCAAAATTATTGCAAACGCGCCTGGATACCTTGCAACGCCTGCAGCGTGCACAAGCGCAAATGCAGATGCTGCTGGAACAGGCCGAAGCTTTGCTGCGCGATCCAGTGCTCACGCCGGATCGCGCCGCCGATATGGATCGTGCATGGAGCGCTGCTGCCGGGGCGGTCGCGGCCGATGAAGTTTTGAATGCGCAATTTGCAGCGGTGCGCGATGCCTTGAGCCAACGGCTCAGCCGGCAGGCGCAATTGCAGCGTTCGCTGGTCGATACGCGTTTGCATCTGCAAAAGATACAAACCGCATTGCAGGCAGCGGCAGAAACAGAGGGAAGTACTGCAGACGATAGCGCGGCCGATCCGGAATTCGATGCAATCTCCGCTACGCTGGAACGGCTGCAACAGCAAATCGCCCAGGCGTGCGATGCGCCGGAAGCGGCCGCCTTGCCGAAGCAATTGCTGCCGGATTGCGAACGTCTGCTTGATGTGTGCCGCGCCATGCATGCGCGCGCCGAGGCCGACGCAGCAGCCCGTTTGCTGCGTTTGCAACAAGCTGCGGCGTCGCATGCATCGACTTTGCAAAGCGACTCGGAAGTTCTGCCGCAAACACCGCAAGCACAGCAAGAACAGGCGGAAGCGCAGAAACTCCAGCAAGCAATATCATCCAAGCCCGGCCGTGCGGCCAAACCGCCTAAACCTGTGCCTGCAAGCCCCGAACAATTATCGCAATGGCTGGATTTACTGGCGCAACTGGAAGCCGCGCTGGAACAGGGCGCATTACAAGCGGCAAGCGAAGCAGAGCGCGCACTGCGCGCTTATGACGTGCGTGCTCTGAAACCGACGGCAGAAGCGACATCCAGGCTCAACGCTGCCTATGCAGCCCTGCATCATCTGCAAGGCTGGGCGCGATGGGGCGGCAATATTTCACGCGAAGAGTTATTGCAGGCTGCGCTGGCGTTGCCGGGGCAGGCACTGCCGGTAGCGGAACTGGTGCAGAAAATCGGTGGGTTGCGCGCGCGCTGGAAGCTGTTATCCGTTTCGGCAGGACAAGCGCCGCAGGCCTTGTGGGTGGATTTCGATGCCGCCTGCACCGCCGCTTATGCGCCGGCTGCGGCGCAGTTCGAACAGCAAGACCGGGAGCGCCAGGAAAACCGCGTACTGGCCGAAGCATTGATCGCAGAAATTGCGCATTTCGTGCAAGAGCAGGGTGCGATGATCGCCGAACTTACTGTTACTGCGGCATCCGCGGCGCCATCGAGTGTGCCAGAGAGCGACGCCGCCACGCAGCCGGGCTGGAAACAACTCGCGCAATTCGAAGCTGGGATGCGTCAGGCCTGGCAGCGCCTGGGGCCGCTCGGCCACAAGGAAAAACGTGTGCTGGAACGCACATTCAATACGGCGATGAGAGCAGTGCAGACACCATTGCGCGGCCGTCAGAAAATTGAAATCGAGGCGCGTGAAGCACTGATTGCGCAAGTCGCCGACCTGACCGCCGATGATCGTCAGGCGCTCGATACATTGCGCCGGATCCAAACGCAATGGCAGCAACGCGCGCAGGGCGTGCCGTTGGCGCGCAAGGATGAACAAGCTTTATGGCATGCATTTCGCACTGCTTGCGATGCCGTGTTCGCACAACGCAAGGAAGTGGCCCTTAATCAGGATGCGCAGCGGCAGACACATCTGCAAGAAAAAGAGGCGGTGTGCGCGCAACTGGAGCAAGCTGTGGCCGCGAGCGCGGCCGGCGTCAACGGTCCGGCATTCGATGCAAGCGCCGCGCAAGATACTTTGCAACAGGCCAAAGCGGCATGGTCGCGTATCGGCCCGGTGCCGCGTGCAACAGAGCGTGCGATTGAAAAGCGCTTTCGCGATGCGGCAGGCACGCTGCAACGTTTGCTGCAAACTGGGCAGGATCGTGCGGCTGCCGCGGCCGCTGCAGCCGAGGCAGCGCAGATCGATGAACGGCTGGCAATGTGTTTTGCGCTGGACGCTGTTCTAACGCAAGGCGGACTGGCGGCCGAGGACGCCGATGCCTGGCGCACGCGCTGGCAAGCTGCGCCGCGTCTGACGCCTGCGGCGTGTGCGTTGGAACAGGTATTGACGCAGCGGTTTGAAACGGCGCTCGCCGGTATCGGCAGCAACGTTGTCGGTGAGGTGTATTCGCAGCATCTGCAGCAACAACGCGCACGCTTCGATGACACATTACTGGAAGTCGAAATTGCGCTCGGCCTGGACAGCCCGCCGGAGCTGGCGCGGCAACGCATGCAATTACAAGTTGCCTTATTGCAGTCTTCGCTGAAAGCGGGCGCGGCGAGTTTGAGTCGTCAGCAGCAATTGGCGCGCTTGTGCGCGCTGCCGGCATTGGCGGATCAGGCCACGCTGAGGCGCCTCGGCAATGTCGTGCGGCAGAGCATGCAGCACTGAATGACAAGAACAAACTGACAGCAATAAATTGACAGAAAAAATTGACAACAATAACTAACTTCCCCGGCGAGTCATTGAAAAAATATTCGCTGGCGTGTGTGCCGGCGCTATTCGTTTTAATCTGGAGCACCGGTTTCATCGTCGCCAAATTCGGCCTGCCTTATGCGCCGCCATTGACCTTCCTGCTATTGCGTTTTATCGGCGTGCTGGTATTTCTGTTACCGCTGGTTTTGGTGCTGCGCACCGGCTGGCCGGCCGGAAAAATTGGGCATATTGCCGTGGCGGGAATTCTGATGCAGGCCGGTTATGTGGGCGGTGTGTGGTGTGCCATCTCGCTTGGCATGCCGGCCGGTTTATCGGCGCTGATTGTGGGAATGCAGCCGATCCTGACGGCATTTGCAGCCTCCTTCGTTGGCGAGTCGGTGCAACGCAGGCAATGGATCGGTCTGGTGCTGGGTTTGTGCGGCGTGGGATTGGTGGTCGCCAGCAAGATTTCATTGATCGGCCTGTCTTGGCAAAGCATAGGCTGTAGTGTTATTGCGTTGCTGTCGATCACCACAGGCACCTTGTATCAAAAGCGCTTTTGCCCCCACTTCGATCTGCGTACCGGTATCGTCGTGCAGTTTGCCGCATCGGTATTGGTCATGCTGCCGTTGGCGATCTGGATTGAACATCTCGATTTGTCGCTGACAAGCGTGCATTGGACCCCCAATTTTATCGGCGCACTATTATGGTCGGTGCTGGCGCTATCCATTGGCGCCAGCTTCCTGCTGTTCATGTTGATACGTCACAGCGCTGCGACCCGCGTTACCGGCTTGATGTACATGACGCCACCGACCACGGCGGTGATGGCGTGGCTGATGTTCGGCGAGGCTTTTTCCTTGACTGGTGTGCTCGGTATGGTCGTGGCAGTGATCGGTGTGGCGTTTGTGGTGCGGAAATGAAGAAGGTAAAGAGATGAAAATGCAAGCGGGCGACATTCGCCGATTGATTTTTGGTGCTGCAGAATTGTTGATTTTAAATCAATATTTCAAAAAAGGAAATGACAACAATCGTCGGCGTGGTTTTAAATAGATTTTTGTTTAATTTGAGGCGCTAAGCCACTAATTCTCTTGTGGTTTTTGGTGATTTTGTTACACTCGCTACAGTTTAAGAACCGGGTTAAGGGGAGCCGCTGATGATGAAATCTGCGCTGGCAATAATTTCTTCACTATGTCTTGTTGTCAGTATCTCTCACGCAGAGGTGAATTCATCGGCCTCCGAGCCGAGTGAAAAAGTTGCTGCCCAGAAGATTGTCGTCAAGAAACAGATCAGGCACGGCAAACACATTGTCGCCAGGGCCGCTTCCAAAAATGCGCCTGTCAGCGCGCTCAATAAAAACGAAAAATTAGTCAAGCAAGCGGTCGTAGCCAGCGGCAGACGCCATCTGGTCTATCGCCGCGTTGCCATTGCGCCTGCAGTGCCGGTAGTGCCGCCGGTAATATCGGCTGGTGAACTGGCGGGGTTGAATCTGACGCGCGATCCGTTGGCCCTGAAATCCAACGTTGCCTATGTGATGGATCAGGCCAGCTCGCAAGTTCTGTTTGAAAAGAATGCCAACGTGGCGTTGCCGATCGCCTCTGTTACCAAGCTGATGACAGCGATGGTGGTCGTGGAATCGCATCAGAACATGAGCGAAATATTGGAAGTCACCGATGCGGATGTCGATCGTGAAAAATTCAGCACATCGCGTTTGCGTGTCGGCTCGAAATTGTCGCGCGACGATATGTTGCATATTGCGCTGATGGCCTCTGAAAACCGCGCTGCATCGGCATTGGGACGGAATTATCCGGGTGGTTTGCCGGCGTTTGTGGTGGCGATGAACGCCAAAGCCAAATCGTTGGGAATGAGCGAAACGCATTACAACGATTCGACCGGCTTATCTAAAACCAATGTGGCAAGCGCAAGCGATCTGGCCAAATTGGTGGTGGCTGCTTATCAATATCCGATCATTCGCCATTATTCGACCGACACCAAATATTTGGTCGAACCCAGCATCCATTCAACGATGCAATACGGCAGCTCCAACCCGCGCCTGACCTTGAATAAGGATTGGGATCTCGGCTTGCAAAAAACCGGTTACATCAATGAAGCCGGCCATTGTCTGGTGCTGCAGACCGTCATCGACGGCCGTGCTGTGGTGATGGTGTTCCTCGATTCCAAAGGCAAGTATTCGCATGTCGCCGATGCAATGCGGATGCGTCACTGGCTGGCCAGCCACCACGAACAACAAAATCTGACGCGTCTGGTCAGCAAAACGGATAGCCAGGGCTAAACCCCAGACACTAAGTGCCTGCCGCTCAAGGCGCTGCCGACGGCAGGTAACCCAGCGCCAACGAAATTTGATTGGCAGTCTGCATCAGATCTTCTGTCCATTCTTCCTGCAAGCGATCGGCCGGCGCCGAAATCGACAGCCCGGCGA
>JAQGNR010000259.1 GCA_028291765.1 Herbaspirillum sp. | reverse complement strand
TATCGAATTGCGAAGCGTTTCAGGCGCGGCGCATGCAGGCGCGGTTTCGTAATGCGCAGGGCAAGCCGGAGTCGGTGCATACACTGAATGGATCGGGTCTGGCGGTTGGCCGTACATTGGTTGCACTGCTGGAGAATTTTCAGCAGGCCGACGGCAGCGTCGAAATTCCTGCGGTTCTGCATCCTTACATGGGCGGTATTACGCGCTTGCAAGCGGCCGCTTGACAACTGCGGCCAATGCGGCCGGCGCTTCAAGCGATTCAATAATCGCCGCCGCTTTACGTTGTTCGATGAATAGCGTATTGCCGGCGGTTTTTTTTGCCAGTTTTTTGGCTCTGGTCGCCGCCGAGGCGATCTGATGCGGTGACGAATACTCCAGCGGTTCGATCTTCACCGCGCCGATCGACAGACTGACCTGCGGATGGAACACTTTATTGCCGCCCCGGTCTTCGCTGAAATAGCCGCCTCTGTGCCGATCTTCTTCGCTATAGCAATCCTGCATGCCGGCTGAGAACGCAGCGAGAATGGCCCGGCAGCGTTGCTGCCAATCCTCGCTCTGAAACATGATCAGAAAATCGTCGCCGCCGATGTGTCCCAGAAAATCCTGGCTGCTATCGACATGGTCGCTGAGCAATTTTCCGGTCATCTGAATGATGTCATCGCCTTTGCGATAGCCGTACACATCGTTGAAGGCTTTGAAATGATCGAGATCGCAATAGCAGATGGTAAAGTGCACGCCGCTTTGCAGCAGATGTTCGATATGCTCGTTGATCGGGACATTGCCGGGCAATTGCGTCAGCGGATTGGCATAACGCGCCGCGTCGATCTGCATGCGCGTAATTTCCCGCAATAAATCGTGGCCGGTGCCCATGCCGAGATACTTGCCTTCGTTGGTAATGATGAATCCGTTCGCCAAATGATGCGATTCGGCTTCCACCAATATATGGCTGAGTTCTTGCAGACTGGCGTGCTGATCGGTCAGCAGCGGCTGCGGATCCATAAAGAAAGTACAGGATTTGCGGCCGTGCAATTCGCGTCCGTACAACTGGGCAAAGCGCTCCACCATGGCGTAGCGATTGATCAGGCCCACCGGTAAGCCCTGATCCACCACCGGAATGGTTTGCAGCGCCGGATTGTGCATGAACATATCGTAGACTTCATCGTTATGCATTTCCGGCGAAATCGGCGCCACCACCCGCAACAATTTCAGTACTGTCGCATTCTTTTTCCCGGGCGATCCCTGACACGCATCGGTCGCCACTTTTTCGCGGCGTAGCGTCTTGGTCAATTCCGGCGCAATCACCAGAGTCGGGCTGGCGCTGGGCCGGGCGATGTGATAACCCTGACCGCAACTGATACCGAGGTCGCGTATCGTCAGCAATTCGGCCTGGGTTTCGATGCCTTCGGCGATCACCATGCAACCGGTTTGCTGAGCGATCTGCTGGATCGATCTGACGAACTGCAATTTCATTGGATCCTGATTGATCCCCTGGATGAAATGCATATCGATTTTGACGTATTCCGGCAGCAGTTCCGACCATAGGCGCAGGCTGGAGAAACCTTCGCCCAGATCGTCGATGGCAATCTGAAAGCCCATTTCGCGATAATGCATCGCGGCTTTACGCAGCACTTCGTAATCGTAGGTGGGTTCGTTTTCGGTAAGCTCGATGATGATGCGGCGTGGGTTAATACCCATTTCCTGCAGATAGCGCAGGGTTTCGCCGAGACGGGCTTCCCGCTGTACCAGCGCGCCCGGGCTGACATTCAGAAACAAACTACCGGGTAGATCGGCTTTAGCGAATTGCGCCATCACGATATGGCGGCACAGATGCTCGACTTCGACCGACAGATTATGCAGACGGGCGACTTTGAATAACTTAAGCGGGGAATGCAGCGGGCTATTGGACGGACCGCGGATCAATCCTTCGTAACCGATGATATCGCCGCTATGCATATCGATAATCGGTTGAAACAAGGCGCTCAGTTGGCGTTGATCGATGATTTCATGCAGTCGGCTCAGCATCTGTGGATCGCCATGATCGGACGTAGCTGCAGCATCGCTCGCTTCTATTGCGACAACCGGCGCAATAGGAGCCCGCATGAGCGTATTTCTTCCTGCGAATGGGACCATGATGATGTATACCGATGACGATCGATCGGAGATGGTGAAGGTTTAGGAGATGCTAACGTACATATATGACAACATTGTGATATCTGTTGGAACGGAAAATGGCGGGTAATTCCTGCTACTTTGTCTTCCCGAATAAAAATACATCTGATATACTCGTGCGCTTTGCTGCTTTCAGGGCAGAAATTGACCGAATCAGGAGAGGTGGCAGAGTGGTCGAATGCGCCAGACTCGAAATCTGGTTTAGGTGAATGCCTAACGTGGGTTCGAATCCCACCTTCTCCGCCAAAACGCATATAAACCCTTGGTTTCCATAAGAAATCAGGGGTTTTTTGTTTTCGAAGCGAAAGCAAGTCCTCCTACGCATCAGAAAGATTGATGACGGCCACTATTTGCGGCGTTGACGGGCAGCACGAAGTTGTGTCCGAGATTCGTCAACGCTGAGCCCTTTGCCTTGCAGGCGATCTTTTTCACCTAACGTTATGATTTTCAGAGCTGCAATGAGCTCTTCCTTTGCCTGAAATTGTTTGATGCTTTCAATCACCATGCTGGCCTCGCCATTTTGGGTGATGACGAATGGGTTTCCATTCAATTCCAGGTCTTCGGAAATTTGCGCTGCATGACTTTTTAGATAGGAAATTGACTTGATGTTGGCAATGGACTGCATGGTGAACTCCTTATATGAATGGATCTGAACTTAGACCTTAATTCAGTCGAGCGTCAATGGTTGACGCATATCCCGCTTGATGGATTCAAGCCCCATCGTAAGTTGATCACCACCAAGCGCAAGCGCCCAGGGTTTGGCGAGAACTCAATGAATGGCTGTGTACAGGCTGCGGGCGAGTCAGTTCAAGTACTGGAAACGCGAAACGATCATGCCTGTCAAATTAGACAGGTCTTGTTTGATGCCGGAGATTAGTTGCTAAGCTGCCGGGCATGATGAAAAAAACCGATTTATTGCTGGGAATTCTTGTAACCGGAATATGGGGCGCCAATTTTTCCGTTATCAAACTCGGATTGGACACTCTGGACCCGTTCTTATTAACTTCAATCAGATTCGCCCTTTGCGCGATACCGCTGATTTTCTTTATCAAGAAGCCGAACGTTCGTTTGTCGATTATTGCGTTATATGGATTCTTGTTTGGCGTCGGGTTGTGGGGCGTTGTCAATCTTGGAATATATTGGGGCCTCTCTGCCGGCCTGGCATCCCTGATCTTGCAATTTAGCGCCTTCTTTACGATTGTTTTGGCGGCGCTGATCTTTGGCGAAAAGATTTCGAAATTTCAAATTGCGGGCATCAGTGTGGCATTAACGGGTCTAATTCTTATCCTGACAGTGACAGGTGGAAATGTGTCCAAGGTTGGCGCCGCCCTCGTCATTTTCGGCGCCCTATGCTGGAGCAGCTGCAACATCATTGTGAGAAAGAATAAGCCGGAGAATATGCTGGCCTTTATTGTCTGGTCTAGCTTGTTCTCGGCAATTCCCTTGTTTCTTATTACCTATCTTGTGAAAGGCTCTCAGCCTTTCTATAGCTTGCCTCAAACGATCAACAATACTGCGATTTTTTCGATTTTGTTCCAGTCGTATATCACAACGATATTTGGATATTGGGTATGGAATTCATTAATGAAGAAATACCCGGTATCTTCTGTTGCGCCACTATCGCTCTTTGTACCTGTTTCCGGCTTGATTACATCGTGGCTCATATTCGACGAACACATTGGCATGGGAAAGATTATCGCGGCGCTTTTGATTCTATTCGGCATGGCGATTTTTCTTTATGCGAAATCGATTGATGGCTATTTCCGTAGCCGCGTAACCAATCCATGCTTGATCAATGAAGAGATGTGAAAATAAATCCCTGTTCCCGGGGGAATGCAGTTTTTGCTTTTTTGCTTGGTATTCCGTCATTGCAACCATTGCGCAACGCCGTGATGCCCTGAGCAGGTGCCGCTGTGATGCTTGCTGAAACTGTAGGTGCCATCGCGGCATTGCGCGCTTGCGCCATCCGGCGCTTTGCCATTGATGCTCTTCGATGGTGAGTGCACCGTCTGCCCATCCTTATTTTTATAGTGATTGTGAGAGCTAAGCGCACCTTCATTTGGTTCGCCACTATCAGCGGCGAACGAGGGAAGGGCGAAGCCCATGCAAAGAAGCAGTAAAGCAGTGAGTATAGTTTTCATTTTTATTATATTTTTCGTAATATTTTTATCAGTATCGGAATTCTGATGCAGCCCTGAATCGGCGCCTGGCATATCAGTGAAATCGCCAGCGAAATAGCCATCAGTGGCGGATCGGCACTCCGCCAAAATGCATATAAACCCTTGATTTCCATAAGAAATAGAGGGTTTTTGTTTGTGCGCCCCAGGATGGATGCATTCTTGTGAGCTGCCCCGCGTCCGCTCAGCGACGTATTGCGCGCGTGCGGCGAGCGCCCATGCAGCAGCCCATCTCGTTCTTCAACGAGATGTCCTTGTCCTTACGTTAACTATTGTTAATCTTTCGTTAACATGCCCTTAATCTGCCCCGTGGCAGACTGAATTCGTTTCTTCTACCTCCGAGGTAAAGATGGGTTTTATCCCGCGATTGGCGTCATGCGGCATTAAACCTATTCTGGAGCGACATCCCATAAAAAGCATAATTTTTGAGGCAGGCTCCACTACGCAACGTCAATGCCGGTTTTGAGGGCTGCAAGCGCAGAAGATGAGTTCCGCTCTTCTGCGATTCGCCCAACCCACCTACTTTATTGGTGGTTGTTTAGATAACGATTGATCTCAGTCAACAAATACTCAACTTCTTTTAATAACGGAGGCTTCTGATGAATGTTTTCCGTCTCTTACAGAGAGCATTACGTGAATAATTTACACCTCGCCATATTATTTGTTTCATCCATTTTCGCGGGCCTCGCCAACGCACTGGCCGGGGGAGGGACTTTCTTCAGCTTTCCAGCCCTTACGGCGGGTGGTTTGTCGTCATTAATTGCCAACGCCACCAATGCGGTCGCGGTGACGCCGGGACATGCACTCGCCGCATATACGTATCGAGACATACTTGGCCGCTCCAAAAAACGTTTGCTGATCCTCGGCGTGTCATCGGCATTGGGGGCGATTGGCGGAGCATATCTGCTGACAATTACCTCCGTGCATACATTTGACGTGCTTGTGCCATGGTTGCTTCTGTTCGCTACAGTGAGTTTCGCAGGCGGTCCTTACTTGCAAAACATGATTAAATCGAGGCAGGCTGCTATTGCCACTTCTGCTAAACCCAAGTCCGACGCTGTCGGTTTGGGGAGCGGAATCAGCTATTTCTTTGCAAGCATTTATGGTGGTTATTTCGGTGCCGGTCAAGGGATTGTGCTGATGACGATTCTGACGTTGACGGGCGTGGAAGATGTCCAGGAAGCGAATGCATTGAAAAACGCCATCGCCACGATTGTTTCCCTGATCGCGGTCATCGTGTTGGCGTTCAAAGGTTTCATTATCTGGAAATACGGCATATTGATGATCATCGGCGCCGTCATCGGCGGCCTGTATGGCGGTAAACTGGCCAAGAAGTTGAGCAAGAAAACGTTGCGCGCCGTCGTGATTACCATTGGAACATTACTGACATTCTGGTATTTCTATAAAGGGTAGTGCAGGCCGCCGGAGATCGATCCCGGCGAGGAAGATATCAGGCCTTGACCCCTAGCCGGGATGGATGGCAAAGGCTTTGAAGCGGCCAAATCTCGCAAGCAACGCTTCTTCTAAACTGACCCCAAGAAGTTGGACATAGTCCTAATTTCTTGGGGTCATTTCATTTTTTCTGCAGTCAATCCAAAAACGAATCAAAATTAATTCTGTTATAAGGGACATCGTTCCTATATATGGAAAAATTGGATTGCTTATCGCGTGCCAAAACCTTATAGTTCGGCAAAGAAATATGCGGATAAATAACAAAATTTTGTCTTCGGGATCGTACCGAATTAGGGGTATGCATGAGAACCAGGTTTGCTGTATTGCTGGCGAGTGGGCTGTTTGCCGCCAACGCCATGGCTCAGGTTCCGAAAACGCTTTCTGAACTTGCTTCTTACACCGGTCCCGACCGGGAACATATTCTGATCGAGGGCGCCCAAAAAGAAGGGCGTCTGACGCTTTACACATCTCAACAGCTTGCCGACACCAATCCTATCGTAGAAGCATTTGAGAAAAAGTATGGGCTCAAGGTCACCGTTTGGCTGGCTGGCCCGGAGGATGTGCTGCCGCGGATTCTGAATGAAGCCAGGGGTAGGCGCAATACGTTTGACGTTGTTGAAACAGAAGGCCAGGCCTTGGAGGCATTGCACCGGGAACAGCAATTACAGGCAGTCAAATCACCCTATATCAAGGACTTGATTCCACAGGCTCTGCGCCCGCATGGCGAATGGGTCGGCACGCGTTTGTTGATGTTTTCGCTGGCCTACAATACCAATCTGATCAAGCAGGAAGATTTGCCGAAGACATGGCAGGATTTCACGAATCCGAAATGGAAGGGCAAGCTCGGCATTGAAGCCAAGGACGATGAATGGTTTTATAGCTTGATGTCGCAACTGGGTCCGGACAAGGGGCTGCAACTGTTCCGCCAGATCATCGCCACCAATGGGATGTCGGTGCGCGTCGGCCATTCGCTGCTGATGAATCTGGTTGCTCCCGGAGAGGTGCCGATGGCATTGACGGTGTATAACGCGCGCGTGCAGCAACTGAAAGATAAGGGCGCGCCGATCGAGTGGTTCGTGCTGCAGCCTGCGATCGCGCAGTTGAATGGCGCGGGTGTCGCGCGCAATGCGCCGCATCCTTATGCCGCGCTGCTTTACTTTGACTTCCTGCTCACGGAAGGGCAAAGCATCCTGTCCAAGCGGAACGTGATAGCCGTGAGCAAATCTTTCCCTTCTCCGCTGGCGAATTTTCCGTTCAAAGTAATCGATCCGGAAAAACTGATCGAAGACGGTGCAAAGTGGACCCAGCTTTATCAGGAAATCATCTCGGCGACTCCGCCTAAATCTTAAATCGCATTTTAAAACCGCAACCAATAGGAACGCATATGGCAATTGACACACTCATTCCGGCCCGTACCGCAATATTGTTTTTCGATATGCTCAACGGCCATATCAAAAAGAACGATCCAAAAACGCAAGCGCGATATCAACCGGTGATTGCGGCCGCCAGCCAGGTATTGCAAGCGGCCCGAGCCAATCAGATGATGGTGGCTTACGCTGCCGCCAATCATCGGGCCGATAACGCAACCAGCGCACATACCATTCGCGATACGGATGGACGCCTCAATCCGATTCCAGTCGATCAAAAACCTGATTTAAAAGCGGTCCTCGACGGTGGTACATGGGAAGCTGCGGTGATCGATGAGCTGGCGCCGATGCCAGAAGATTATGTTGTTCCAAAATATCGCTGGAGCGCTTTCTATCAAACTTATCTGGATTTGGCGCTGCGTGCGCGCAAAATCGATACCATCATCATCGCGGGCGGATCGACCGACGTCGGCGTAGCAAGCACTGCTTACTCTGCACGCGATATGGATTACAACCTGGTATTCGTCAGCGATGCGTCCAGTTCGCCGGAAACAGATAACCACGATCAATTCATGCGCCGTATATTCCCGCGCATGGGACGCGTGCGCACTGCAGCCCAAGTGATAGAGATGCTCAAGAATGGCGCAGCTAAGTAGCAAGCCAATCTAGCAAGCCAATCAAATAAACAGGGGTTTGAAAATGCGTCAGGAAAACCAGCATAACAAGGTCGCGGTCGTCACCGGTGGTAGTAAGGGTATAGGCCGTGCAATTGCGTTGGCGCTGGCGCAGCGCAATTACGATATCGCTATTTTCGACCCTTTGGAAGCGGGACGCGATGTGGCGCTTGAGGTGACCGCAATGGGGCGCCGCGCGCTGTTCCTGCCGGTCGATGTGTCGGATGAAGCGGCGGTAAAACATGCGGCGGAAATGGTTGCCGCCCAGCTCGGTACCTGTGGGCTGCTGGTCAATAATGCCGGCATTTTTCCGCGCGCCAGCGCGATCGACATGCCATTTGCGCTTTGGCAGAAGGTGCTTGCAATCAATCTGGGCGGTGCATTCTTGTGCAGCCAGGCTTTCGCGCCCGGTATGCTGAAGGACGGCGCCGGTTTGATTATTAATATAGCCTCCGGTCGCGGCATTCAAGGCGCCGCGCGTAACGGCGCGCATTATGCGGCATCCAAAGGTGGCCTGATCGCGCTGACGCGTTCGCTCGCACAGGAATGGGCGCCGCATATCCGGGTCAATACGTTGGTACCGGGTGTGACGCATACCGATCAGCCATTGGCAGAGACTAATATCGATGAACTGTATGCGCGCGGCAGTCGGATACCGCTGGGGCGCATAGGCCAGCCGGAGGATGTAGCGCGGGGTGTTTGTCTGCTTGCAAGCGATGACGCGTCATATATAACGGGGCAAAGCTTGTGCGTGAACGGCGGCGCAGTGATGCTGTAATACTGGTCGATTAAGCTGTTTTCATAACAAAAAACCAGTAAAAAAGCGGCGGCGCATCAATGATGCGCCGCCGCTTTTCCTTGGCCGCTGGACTTATTCAGTCAGTTAGTTGGCGTCAAAATAATTCGAATCGATATGCCGCAACCACAGGTTGCCGACTACTTTGATGGCATCCTGCGTGAACAGGTAATGATGGAAATCCTGCACGCGGACAACTTTGAACTTGCGGGTGTACGGTTCCATGATGGAGCGGTGTGCATCCACTATTTTTGGCGACATCGCTTCATCGTTAGTACCGTTCATCTCAAGTACCGCAATATCCTTCAGCGCGGCGGGCGGATAGCTCGGTTCGAACATGTCGCGCATCAATGCCGCGAAACCACGCTGCCGGTCGGCCTGCGGTAGCCAGTCCGCCATCCACAGACGCAGCGCCGTATCGTTCAAGGCGCCGGAATTGAATTGCATCGTCGCATCTTCGCCGCTCTTGAAGCGAGGATCGTTCAATGCTCCCTGCCACCAGCTCAATTTGGTTTTCTCATCGATATTCTTGGTGTAGAACTCGAAGTCGTCGAAGCCGCGTTCGCGCAGGCGTACTGCGGTTTCCGCATAAGGCGTCTTGAAATCGCCCTGCGTGGCCTTGCGATAGACATACGCCAGGCCGGTGGTGCTGGTGCCCCAGTTCAGGTAGCCATCCGGTTTGACATATTTCGCCAGCGGATACAAGAAAGCGCCGCCGGTCGACATGCCCCAGTACAGCAGATATGCCTTGTTGCGTTCCTCGCCTGGGAGTACGTGTTCGAGCGCTTTGCTGTAACCGATCAAAAAGGTTTGGCCGGTGGCAGCCAGCATCTGCTTATAAAGCAATGAACCTTCCTTCGGGAAACGGTAGGTGCTGCTGTCGCCGGAGGTTGCTTCTTTGCCGGTGGTTGTCTTGACTACAAAATCGTCGGCAGTCCAGGGCGCTTTTTGTGCGCGATTGAAAATCGGCATCCGTATGTCGATGGGAATATCTTTCCAGGAACCGTTGCCGGTCTTGTCGAAAAAATTCCAGCGTCCGACACGGGTCAACGCGATAAAGGTCACGCCGCGTTTGGCCAGCCAGACGGCCGGGCCTTCCTTGCCTTCCGGTGTTTGCAGAAAGTCCATTGCATATTCACTACCGGGCTCGCCGCCGACGACCGTAATTTTGCGGCCGTTATGCAGGCGTGGTTTGTCCGGTGTCAGCGTGACAACGACTTGGGTATATTGCTGGCCGTAGGCATCGAAATCGATATATTCGGTTTTCTTACGGTATCCCGAGGTTTCCGGGTAGTCGTTGGCGCCGAGGATGGCGGCAACTTCTTTGCTGTCGACCAAGCCTTTATCCGTAGGTAGTTGCCAATCGCTGGCAGCATAGACTTGGCCACTCATGGATAAGACCGAAAGTAACAAAATACGTCGTAACATTGACTGCTCCCGTTAATGAAAGAAGGTAAGGCTGCCTGGCTTGCTGAGGTCCTGCTAAAGCTGGGTTTATTTGTCATGCTTTTCCTGAATCACTTTGTGATTCATCTCAAAACGGTCCGATAAGTTGTGCTGAGTGCTGAGTGCTGCTGCAGATGCCTATAAAAAGCCGGCGAGTGTTTCATATGGCACCCCGAAATTTGTTATTGGTTCTTTTATATGGAACCACGGTCCATAAATTATGCTGTGGAACTTATCATTAGCTGTCTAAGCTGTCAACGCGATTGTGGTGCCGCAGAAATATTCGCGATGAATGAAGTTGCATTAATTTCTGATATGAGGGACATTGTTCTGATATGTGGAATTTTTAATTGACACAGTAACTTTTCGATTTTATAGTCGATTCGTATTTTTTAATTACGGATAAATGCAAGCGCGTACAAAGCGCGGTTTCGATTCGAATCATGAAACCCGTCTTTTATATACACGGAAAATTTACTGGATATCCAGTAAATTTTTTTAATAATAATTATATAAATAATATAAATATTTATATTGATTAAAAAGCAGTGGTGGGAATTTTTAACAAAAAATTAATTGGGTAAACGGACCTTCCTTTGAAAGGTGGCGCCATGGGGATGTGGCCGTGTCAAACTGAAATGAAAGATGAAGCGTGAAAAATAAATTTGTATTGGCATTGGCCATTTTGCTATCTGCAACAGCCGCGATAGCGCAAACACCTAAAGGTATCGCCGAACTCTCCGTTTATGCTGGCGCTAACCGGGATCAGATGTTGATCGACGGGGCAAAGAAAGAGGGTGGTCTTACCCTCTACACTTCGCAGCAACTGTCGGACACCAATCCGATTATTGAAGCGTTCGAAAAAAAGTACGGTCTTAAAGTCACCGTTTGGCGCGCCAGCCCGGATGCCGTCGTTCCGCGCGTGCTAAACGAAGCGAGAAGCAAGCATTATGCGTTTGATGTCGTTGAGACAGAAGGCCAGGCGCTTGAAGCATTGCACCGCGAGCAACAACTCCAGGCTGTTCATACGCCCTTTTTGAAAACGCTGATTCCACAGTCGCTGCGTCCGCATGGCGAATGGGTCGGTACGCGTTTGTTGATGTTTTCGCTGGCCTACAACACCAATCTGATCAAGAAAGAAGATTTGCCGAAAACATGGGATGACTTGGCCAACCCAAAATGGAAAGGCAAGCTCGGCATCGAAGCCAAGGACGATGAATGGTTTTATAGCCTTATGTTGCAACTGGGTCCGGACAAGGGTCTGCCACTGTTCCGCCAGATCGTGGCCACTAATGGCTTGTCGGTGCGCCGGGGCCATTCGCTGCTGACTAATCTGGTTGCCTCCGGAGAAGTGCCGATGGCGCTGACGGTATATAACTCCCGCGTCCAGCAACTGAAAGATAAAGGCGCGCCTATCGATTGGTTCGTGCTCAAGCCTACGATCGCGCAGTTGAATGGCGCGGGTGTCGCGCGCAATGCGCCGCATCCTTATGCCGCGCTGCTTTACTTTGACTTCCTGTTAAATGAAGGCCAAGCCATTCTGGCCAAGCAGGAAGCCATCTCCGTGAGCAAATCTTTCCCTTCTCCGCTGGCCAATTTCCCGTTCAAAGTAACCGACCCGGCAAAACTGATCGACGACGGTGAGAAGTGGTCCCAGATTTATGAGCAACTCACGTCGGCGCCGCCGCCTAAATCTTAAATCGCATTTTGAAACCGCAACCAATAGGAATCGCATATGGCAATTGACACACTCATTCCGGCCCGTACCGCAGTCTTGTTTTTCGATATGCTCAACGGCCATATCAAAAAGAATGATCCAAAAACGCAAGCGCGATATCAACCGGTGATTGCGGCCGCCAGCCAGGTATTGCAAGCTGTCCGGGCCAATCAGATGATGGTGGCTTACGCTGCCGCCAATCATCGGGCCGACAATGCCACTACCGGGCAAACTATTCGCGATACCAACGGCCGACTCAATCCGATTGCGCTTGAGGACAACCAAAAACCGATCTTCAAGCCGAATGTCTCCGGCGGAACTTGGGAATCGGCCGTGATCGATGAGCTGGCGCCGGCGCCTGAAGATTATCTGATTCCAAAATATCGCTGGAGCGCTTTCTATCAAACCTATCTGGATTTAGCGCTGCGTGCGCGCAAAATCGATACCATCATCATCGCCGGCGGATCGACCGACGTCGGCGTGGCAAGCACTGCTTACTCTGCGCGCGATATGGATTACAACCTGGTATTCGTCAGCGATGCGACCAGTTCGCCCGAAACAGATAACCACGATCAATTCATGCGCCGTATATTCCCGCGCATGGGGCGCGTGCGCACTGCCGCGCAAGTCGTTGCGATGCTGAAGGCCGGTGCAGGTAAATAAATCTATATGCCGCTCAACTCAGTGCTGCGCATTGACGCATTGACATTGGGCGGCGTCCAATTTGTAGAGGATAGGAACCGATAATGAAGGAAAATATTCAACTGGCGAACGGCCTTGAAGGTGTTTTATTCATTCCGAAAAGAGGCCCGGGCGGCCCCGCAGTGATTATCCTGCACGAGCGTTACGGCTTGGTACAGCACACCCTGGACTTGGCGCAAAAGCTCGCTGACGATGGCTATGTCGCATTTGCGCCAAATCTTTTCTCGCAATGGGATGGCGATAAGGCCGCGCTGACGGCTGGCAAAGCGCGCGTCATCATGCCGGATCCGGAAATTACGCGCGTGCTGGATCTTGCCATTGACCTGGTACGCAGCGATGTGCGCGCTAAAGCGGAGAAGATTTTCCTGATGGGTGTCTGCCAAAGCGGACGTTATCCCATTGTGGCTGCGAGCCAACGCAGCGATATCAGCGCATGCGTTATTTTCTACGGGGCCACGCAAGGCCGCGATTGGGATGCCGGACCGTTGCAGCCGGTGTCGATGCCGGATATGGTGTCAAAAATGACTGTGCCGTCGTTATTTGTGTTCGGTGAAGCAGACCATACGATTTCACTGGATCACGTGCGGCGTATGCGCGATGCACTGGAATCGCATCGTAAATCGTATCGGATGCATGTGCTGGCGGATGCGCCGCATGGTTTCTTGAACGATACGATGCCGGGCCGGTACCGCCCTTGCGATACCAAAGTCGCTTGGCAGATGTTGCTGACATTTATTGAGGAAGTTAGCGCCGGTAGCTGGCTGGCTGAAAAAGTCCGGTGGGAATTTGAATGTACTTCCAGCGCCCACTATGACTTCAGTAAAAATGTGCGGCTGGAATGAGTGAGCACTGACACGACTGGTTGACATTGACCGCAGTCAAAATATTAAAAAAAGAAGGCAACGCCTTCTTTTTTTTTGCCATTTTTCCTCATCGATCCGTCAGGGTGTCTACGTAATAATACCGATGTAATTTGGAAGTCCGGCAGAATCTCAGCGTCGCCATCATAATAGGTTAGTGCTATTGACTCTATCGAAAATGGGCATTGGACTCTATCGAGAAAGCCCGTCATTCTTCGGAGCGTCATCTTGGTAAATGGGGTCGCCGTCGTCTTTGTTATTACTCTTTAAATTATTAAAACCTATCATGAAAACAGAAGCATCTAGAAATAAGGTTAGCGTTGCAGCCCGGTTGAGCATAGGATTTTCTTCCATATTCGTCATGATGCTGATATTGACCGCGCTGAGTATCGCCAAGGTAAATACCATTGAAGCAGCACTGAGCAGAATCAGTGATGTCAATAACGTCAAGCAGCGCTATGCGATCAATTTCCGCGGTAGTGTGCATGACCGTGCGATCGCGATGCGCGACGTCACGCTGGTGGCGGACGGGGAGCTCAAACAGGTGGTCGACGCAATCGCTAAACTGAACGCCGATTATCAACAATCGGCTGAGCCTCTGGATCGCATTTTCGCCGGGCAAAAACAGGGCGACAGCGATGAACAGACGATCCTTGCCGCAATCAAGGCCGATGAGGCGCGCACCTCGCCGATGATCAAGAACATCATCGAGGCGCGCCAATCCGGTAATCTAGATAACGCGCGCCAGATGTTGCTGCAGCAGGCGCGCCCGGCTTTCGTGGACTGGCTGGGAAACATTAATAAATTTATCGATCTGGAGCAGTCCAAGAGTGAGCTCGAATCGGTCGAAGCGCGCCGCGTGGCGCATGACTTCCACCTCTGGATGTTGACGCTTTGCGTGGTGTCGCTGCTGATCGGGATTGTGGTGGCTACCATCATCACGCGCCATATTCGCAAGGCGCTCGGGGCTGAACCGGATGATGTCAAGGCATTGGCCTCTGCGGTCGATCGCGGTGAGTTGTTTCACGACGTACAACTGCGTAGCGGCGACAGCGACAGCATCATGGCCGTATTGGCGAAGATGAGCGATAACCTGCGCACAACGGTATCCGAAGTGCGCGATACGGCTCAGGGTCTGTCGCAAATCAGTACGCAAATATCGCATGGCAATCAGATGCTGGCAGGCAGAACGGCAGAGCAGGCCGGCGCGCTGGAAAAAACCGCTTCAACCATGGAGCAGCTGACCTCCGCCGTTAAACAGAATGCCGACAATGCGCACCAGGCAAATCAGCTTGCGATGAACGCTTCGAATATTGCGGTAAAGGGCGGCGCTATCGTCGGCGACGTGGTTGAAACCATGAATTCGATCAATACCTCATCCCGCAAAATCGTCGATATTATCGGCGTCATCGAGGGCATCGCATTCCAGACCAATATCCTGGCGCTCAACGCGGCGGTGGAAGCGGCTAGAGCCGGCGAGCAGGGACGTGGTTTTGCGGTGGTCGCCACTGAAGTGCGCAGTCTGGCCCAGCGCAGTGCGGCGGCGGCCAAAGAGGTCAAGACGCTAATTGACGATTCGGTGGCGCGTGTCGATAACGGTACTCGCCTGGTCGAACATGCCGGCGCCACTATGCAGGAAATTGTCAGCAGTGTGCGCAAAGTCACCGATATGGTCGGCGATATTACAACCGCCTGTCACGAGCAGCATCTGGGCATCGAGGAAGTCAATCACGCTATCGCTTCCATGGATCAGGTACGGCAAAAGAATCTTACGATGGTCAGAGAGGCGAGCGAAGAAGTGCAGGCCTTACAGGATCAAGCAGATCATTTGAACCAGGCTGTTGGCGTGTTCAAGATGGATCGTCTGCAAGCCGTCGCCGGGTCGGGCCGGATGATCGATGTTACGCCGAGCATGATGGCGCTGAAGGCCGGCGCATAGGGTGGTTGAGATTTAATTCAGGGGGCGAATGCGTGCTGGCCGCTTGCGGCCAGCACGCATTCTGGTTTGAATGCTGCTCCTGGTACCGATTACATCACTTCAAGGCCAACGCAGCAGGGTTGCGCCGAGGGCCGGCAATTGTCGGCGCCGGGTTGACGAACCTGGGAGCAGCTTGCGCAATGACTTGCCCGGGTTGATCGCTGTGCAGTTTGAAAACGCTGATGGCTTGCGTTAAGGCGGCAGCCTGCTGTTGCATGGCATCCGATGCCGCAGCCGCTTCTTCGACCAGCGCTGCATTCTGTTGCGTAACGTGATCCATTTGTGTAATGGCTGTATTGACCTGTTCGATCCCGGATGTCTGTTCCTGGCTTGCGGCAGTGATCTCGCCCATGATATCGGTCACGCGTTTCACGCTCGTCACAATTTCCTGCATGGTGACGCCGGCCTGATCCACTAGCTTGGCGCCGGTATCCACCTTGTGTACCGAGTCGTCGATGAGGGACTTGATTTCCTTGGCGGCTGCGGCCGAGCGTTGCGCCAGGCTGCGTACTTCGCTGGCAACCACGGCGAAGCCGCGGCCTTGTTCACCGGCGCGCGCCGCTTCCACTGCGGCATTCAGCGCGAGGATGTTGGTCTGGAAAGCAATGCCGTCGATGACGCCGATGATGTCGACAATCTTCTTGGCCGAGTCATTGATCGAACCCATGGTATTGACCACTTCGGACACCACCGTGCCGCCTTTAACCGCGACTTCGGAAGCGGAAATCGCCAGTTGATTGGCTTGCCGGGCATTCTCGGCATTTTGCTTTACGGTTGACGTCAGCTCTTCCATTGAGGCCGCGGTTTGCTCCAGTGAGCTGGCCTGTTCTTCGGTGCGGCTGGACAGATCCAGATTGCCGCTGGCGATTTCGCTGGAAGCGGTGGCAATGGTTTGGGTGCCGGCGCGCACGTCGCCGACGATTTGCACCAGATTATCAGTCATGTGTTTCAATGCCTGCAGCAATTGACCTGTTTCGTCTGTGCGCGTTACCTCGATATGCCGGGTCAGATCGCCGCTGGCTACACTCTCCGCCATTTCGACCGCCTGGCTCAGCGGCAGGGTAATGGAGCGCGTCAGCATGCGGGCAAACAAGGCGCCCAGCAGCAGCGTGATCCCGCCGAGCCATAACAGCAGCAGCGTACTCTTGCTCGAGCTATCTTCGATGGCCTGTGCAGTTTTGTCGATTTCCTTGCGTTGATAGTCGAGGAATGTTTGCAGACTGCCTATATAGCGCGGCGATATCTGCGCGAAATCGGTATCGAAAATTCGCGCGGCTTCGTCGGCATTGCCGGAACGCTTGGCCGCCATCAGTTTGTCGCGGGCGTTGGTATAGATGTCGCGGTTTTTATTCACCGCTTCGAACAATTTCTGCTCTTCCGGCGCCAGTCCCAGGTTTTGTATGTCTTTGGAAATATTCGCGTTGCCGCCGCGTGGATTGGTATCCTTGCCCTCAGTGGCGAACATCGCTTCCAGACTGGCGTCGGAGCTCTTGGCGACGGCCTTGGCGCGTGTCAGGCCGGCGGCTACGCTGCGAAACCATTCTTCGGTTAAACGTTCTTTCGTAAGGGGCGTCGCCATCATTATGCGCATGGCCTCGGAAGTGCCATGGAGACGCCAGATGGCGCCTGTCAGCATCAAGGCGAGCAGCAGCAGAATTACAGCAAAACCGCCGCCGAGCCGGACGCCGACACGCAGATTATTGAGTTTCATTCAAATCCCCTAATGCCCTTTTGAAAGAGGCTGCACATTAAATTAGATGTAAATTTGCTTGGTAATATTTAGTTTTTCTTAATGGCAATATACAGAAGGATTTTAGAATAATCCAGAGAATGTCCCCCTTATCGCTTTCAGTACGGCGAACTTTAATACTTACGTAGTAACACGCAAAACCCATGCAAAACCCATGCAAAACCCATGCAAAACCCACGCAAAGGCCGCGTATTGCCGCGCTACGAGAAGGCGACCATATCCATCGCCAATACACCGTATTCGTAACTTGTATGCAGCAATTGCGCCTTTGGCGCTGCGCCGGCCGCACCCATGGCGACGAAAAGCGGCAACAAATGTTCCTCGCTTGGGTGATTGCGTTCCGCAAACGGCGCCTTGGCGCGATAATCGATCAGCAGATTGTGCTCATCGTTTTCAAGCCGGTCTTTGATCCAATTGCCGAATTCGCTGACCCATGACGGGACTTCTGGGTCGCCGCCGCCACGGCGGATTTCATATAGATTGTGCGTCATGGAGCCGGAGCCGATGATCAATATGCCGTCTTCGCGCAGTGCGCTTAAGGCCCGCCCCATTTGTTCGTGCTGCGCCGGGGTGCCGCCGCGAATCAGTGAAATTTGCGCGACTGGGATATCGGCATCCGGATACATCAGGCGCAGCGGTACCCAGGCGCCGTGGTCCAGGCCGCGCGTGGCGCTGCGCGTGACGGCAAAACCGGCTTGCTCCAGCAGTGCCGCCGCCCGTGCCGCGGCATCGGGTGCACCGTCTGCCGGATATTGAATATCGAACAGCGCTTGCGGGAAACCGCCGAAATCGTGAATGGTATCCGGCTGCGGCGCCAGGCTTACAGCCGGGTTGCCGACCGATTCCCAGTGAGCCGAGATGATCAAAATCGCTTTCGGCCGTGCCAGAATTTTGCCCAGATCGAGCAGGAAACGATGCGCCGGCGTATCGGTGAGCGCCAGCATCGGCGATCCGTGGGAAATAAAAAGACTGGGTAGCTTGTTCATGATCATCCTGTGCATTGATTCTTCGTGGCTAAGACTTTATAACTTACTGGCCCTGAGGTAAACCGAATGCACTGGGATTGATTGTTGCAATAAACGTCCTAATCCAGCGGGCTGCTTATTATTATTGTTTAATTCTGACTCTGT
The DNA here is from genome assembly GCA_028291765.1 of Herbaspirillum sp. Taxonomy (GTDB): domain Bacteria; phylum Pseudomonadota; class Gammaproteobacteria; order Burkholderiales; family Burkholderiaceae_D; genus Herbaspirillum. Next base: position 17,280 of record JAQGNR010000259.1, on the reverse strand, counting down.
GCCTGCGGTTGCGTGATTGGCGTCACCAGGCAGGCTTGCTCGACCCGATTCCGTCCGCTGTGTTTGGCTTGGTATAACGCCGCATCGGCATCGCTGTAGGCGGTCTCGAAATCGCCGCCGGCATCGATCCAGCTGACACCGAAACTGGCGGTGACCGGATGCGACGGCAGGCAGATGAATGCGGCATCGGCGATGGCGCGCCTTATCGCTTCTGCCATGCGCATCGCGTTGAGCAGATCTATTTTCGGCAGCAGTACGGTAAATTCTTCGCCGCCGACCCGGCCGACTTCGCCGATGCCGTTTAGCGCTGTATTGAGCCGCTCTACCAGTTCGCGGATGACGGCGTCGCCGACAGGATGGCCGAATGTATCGTTGATGCGTTTGAAAAAATCGATATCGAGTACGATCAGTGACAGTGGGCCTTGCAGCAGGAATTGCGCGGCGCATTCGAATACCGCACCGCGATTCAAAGCACCGGTCAGATGGTCGTGCCGTGCCTTGTAATCGAGTTCTGCGCTGAGTTGCTGCAATGTGGCGTTGAGTGTATTTAATTCCTTTTCGGTCCGGTCGCTGCGCGCGATCAGACGGCGCGTTTCGCGCATCAGGCGTTCATAATTTTTGATCAATTCTTCCAGCGCCGGACGATAGTCGTCAACCGGCGGATGACTGATCGCCAGCGCGTGATAGGCCCTTGCCAGGGCGGCCGTTTCTGCCGAGAAAAGATCGATGTCAGTCATCAGCTTTTTGTAGCGCAGTCGTGAAACGTCAGTGCGGGGAAGTCCTCTCGCAACTCTTGCCCGAATTCGAATATGGTGTCGTCGTCTTCATCGTGATACCAGTTTAAAATCACCGGCGTGCCGGCTTTGGCCTTTTCGTTGAGCGCACCGAATAACGCAAACAGCATCTTGGTGCTGGAGCTGTTGAAATAAGCCAATGCCACGTGCGCCGAAATGGGGGTGACGCCATTATCCTGGGTCAGATATTCACGCAAGCCCGCGATGATGCCGCCCCAGAAAAACGCTGCATTTTCCGGATACGACTCACCCTTTAATGAGAGCTGATGTTCGTCGAAACGAAAATCGACTTCAGGAGAACTCGCTGTTGCCGCCAAAAAGAGATTATTCATATTTTTATTTTCGAAAAATGAGGCTGACAATAATAGCCATGTCGGCATTCCCGTTGGCTGTTGTCGGCCGGGTATTCAAATTGTGGCTCTCAAATAAAACATGCTGTTGCCGTCGCCGGCCGGCGCAAACTGAAATTCCAGCGGTTCGCTGGCGTCGCGCGCCATGGTCAGCAATCCCAGGCCTGCGCCCTTGCTATCGTCCGGGGTTTGCGCGCGCAGCATTTCTTTGTATTCGCGCTTGATTTCATCAATCGTCAAGGTGCGCAGGTGGCCCAGTTTTTCGCGCAAGCGATCGGCCACTTCGGCCAGCACCGGATTGGCGCAGTACAAATAGTAGTGCTCATCCTTGGCTGTAATGCATACCGAACCGTGCCGTACCGCATGATCGGTCTGGCCGGTCTTTTCGTAGGAATCGGCCGAGTAGTGAATGATGTTTTGCGCCATTTCGATAAATGACGAAAATAATTTACGCCGCGTCAAGCCTTCGGCGCCGACGTGTTCGATACGCATCTTCACCGCATCGGCGACCGCTGCGATGATGTTTTGCGAAAAGTATCCTGCGTAAAAAAAGATGACTTCACCAGTCCCTGAGCAATGGCAAAAATCATGCAATTGTCCGTCGATCGATTTGCTTTCCATCTGTCGTTCTGTTTCCGTTAATCATTCAAAGTTAATCGAGGCGAAAGCCGAAGAAAGTAAGGTCGTCGCGTCGCCGCTGGTTGCCCTGATAGGTTTGTTGTTCCAGCATCAGCGCGGCACCGAGCGCGGCCATCGACAAGCCGCGATGGCGCACCAGCGCATTGCGCAAACGCTGCTTGCCGTAGGCGATATTCTTGGCGCCGCCGATCTGGTCGATGATGCCGTCGGTGCTCGCAAAGACGATTGCGCCCGGGGCCAACTGCATGCTTTTGTTTGTCCACATCATTTCGGTGGAGGTGCCGACATAACCGAGTCCGGTGCGTTCGGCGTCGATGGTCTGCACTTCGTCCTGGCCTGGTTCAAGTATGAATAACGGCATCTTGGCGTTGGAGCATGTCAGTACATGCGTGGCGGCATCGAACCAGAAAAATGTTGTATCCATGCCGTCGTCGGATTCGGACAAGCGATCTATCGCGGCATGTTGTCCCAGCGCGTGCTTCATGCCGCGGTTGACCTCGCCCATGAGCATTGCGGGATCGCGCGGACCGTGCCGGTTCATCGCCTGCGCCAGCGCCGATGAAGCGATCAGGGTCAAAAAGGCGCCCGGTACGCCATGGCCGGTGCAATCGGCTACGGCAGCGAACCAGCCCTCAGGAAAACGTTCGAAATGATAAAAATCGCCGCCGACCACATCGCGCGGTTCCCATACCAGGCAAGCATCGGTCAATGTTGCGCGCATTGTCTCGCGCGAGGTGCTTAGCATGGCGCGCTGAATGACGCTGGCGTAATCGATACTTTGCATGACCTGGCGATTTTTTTCCGACTGCAGGTCGACCATCATGCGCATCAGATCGAGGCCGGAACCCAAGCCGGCGAATTTGTCGTTGTCGACGATGAGAAAACCATCGGCCAGCGTTTTGTCGCCGGACGCCACAGCCTGCGCCGCCAGTGCTTCGATTGGCGTATCGATCTCGACGATCAGCGGATCTTTATCCATGAACGCGATGCAGGATTTTTTTTCGTACAATTCGCGATGGTAGGGCTTCGACATTTGCGACATGAAGATATTCCGGCTGATCAAACCCAGCGGGCGCTCGCCTTCGAGCACCGGCAAGCTGACCAAATCACGGTATTTTCCGAATACCTCTAGTACGGTGGCATTGGATTGTTCGAAGGTAACGGTAGGTACCGACACGGCAAGGTCGCTGGCTGACGGTTGCTGACTATATCGGTTTGAGACCGGCATCACATGAAAGTCAGCTTCCATTGCATATTATTGTTTTAATGAAAATGCAATGGTAAATGCCTTGTATTACCAGCGTGTGACTGCGGCCTGATTTTGCGCGTATTCTGCTGGCATTTTTTGGTTGCCGTAGCGCAAGAAAGCACGTTGCCGGACAAGGGTGGAGTAACGCGCTAACATGCGCAACCGGCGTAGGGAAACGATGCTTTTTCCTGCCGGCAATTTTCTATTGTTGAGGAGCTTGCATGACTGTCGTATTGTATGGCTACTGGCGTTCGCTCGCCACATTCAGGGTGCGCACTGCGTTGAATATCAAAGGCGTTCCTTTTACCGAAAAAATAATTGACCTGGTCAAGGGCGAGCAGTACGAAGAGCCCTATCACAGCATTAATAAGCAACATGTGCTGCCGCTAATGGAACATAACGGTGTGCGCCTGACGCAGTCGCTGCCGATGATGGAATATATCAACGAGGTCTGGCCTGAAAATCCGCTATTGCCGGCCGATGCGGCAGGGCGGGCGCGTGTACGCGCATTAGCCCAGATCGCCATTGCGGATACGCATCCGCTGCATGTACCCCGGGTCAGGGAATTTCTCGAAAAGGAATTCGGGCTGGACGAAGCGGCGCGGCTGAAATGGACCCATCATTGGCTGCGCAAAGGTTCGGAAGCGATCGAGGCGCGTTTGAGCGGAGATGGCTTATCGGGGACTTACGCACACGGCGATCAGCTTACCTTGGCCGATATGGCGCTGGTTTCTCATGTTGTCGGCGTTCGCCTGTTCAATGCAGGTCTTGACAATGCGCCGACGCTGGAGGCGATTGCCGAGCGCTGCCTCGCGCTGGACGTGTTTGCAAAGGCGCATCCGATGCGTCAGCCCGGCGCGCCCCAGGCATGATTTTGAAGCGGCCTCGGTGCAGAGCAGATTAGCGGCAATGCTGCGCCGCGAATGGGCTTCATAACTGATATTCATACAAAAAAGTAGACCACTATGTTGCGCCGCGATATATTTGTTCCGTCTCCTCCAATCTCCTCTTAAAGATATTGGATTTAGCCCGCACCGAAAGGTCTGCGGGCTTTTTTTTGCGTGTTTTTTCGTTATTGTTTTCGTTGCTGGCTTAAATCCGGATTGGCAGTGGTAAAGTGCTTTGCTTTCATTGCATATGTGTAAGGGTAGGGAATATGTCTGTAGGAGAAAGGCCTGATACGCCCTGTGTGGCGGTTTGCTCCACATTGTTCGATGATGTTTGCCGCGGGTGCGGCCGCACCGCTGACGAAGTTGCGCAGTGGGTGGCGATGACGAAAGAACAAAAAGATGCGGTGTGGGAACGTATTTTGGCGCAGGGGTATCCGCGCCGTCAGTCGTAAGCCGCCTACATCGTCTCAACCTCGTTTCGACTTGTTTTTATGGCAAAAATTACAAAAAAAGCAAGTTATTGTTGCTTTGCAAAAAACGTCACGCCGCGTTGACGCAGCATTGTTGATAATGCAATTAACGGCAGGCCGGTCAGCGCGGTTGGATCGCTGCTTTCAATCTTTTCCAGAATCGCAACACCTAAGCCCTCATTTTTTGCGCTGCCGGCGCAATCGTAGGGTTGTTCTATGCGCAAATAAGCATCCAGTTCGTGATCCGGTAAATCCCGAAAGCTGACGAAAGTCTGTACGTTTTCTGTTTGAATGACCGGCTCGCTGCCGGTGCTGTCCCATAAACATAGGGCGGTATGGAAAATAACGCGGCGACCGCGCATTTTCTGGAGTTGCCGCAGCGCATTTTCATGATTGCCGGGTTTACCGATTTGTTCGCCATCCAGGGTGGCGACCTGGTCGGAGCCGATAATCAGAGCGCCGGGCGGGAGCAGGCGCAGGCTGATTGCCCGTGCTTTTTCCTGCGCCAGCCGCAGGGCGGTGGTTTCTGGGGCTTCGCCGGCGAAGGCGGTTTCATCGATATCGGGGGTGATTACCTCGAATGGCAGGCCTAATCTGGAGAGTAATTCCCGGCGGTAGGAGGAGCTTGATCCCAGGACGATGCGATTGCTGCGGATAGGGAGGATGTTATTGGCGGTGTTATCGAGATTGGTTGGCATGCTGTCTTATTTTGGTCGATGCAGTCAAAAAAGTATCGTAACACTTTGACTGGTAAGGGAAAAGACTGTTATTATCGCCGGTTTTACAGATTCCCCCTCTGGCATGAATCCTTTCCTGATCGACGCGTTCAAATTTAGCAAGCTGTCAGAACGTCTCGAAGGCGAAACGATGATCGCAGAGATGGAGCGGGTAGCCGAAGTATCGCAGGATAAATTGGGCTCGATTGCCTGGGTGCTGCAAGGCGGCAACCATAGGCTCGGTTACCCCCAGTTGACGCTGCGAGTGTCGGGTACGATCAATTTGCTCTGCCAGCGGTGTTTGACGCCGCTGAGCGTGGAAATCGATTCGGAATCCGTACTGGTGCTGGCAAAGGATGAAGCCCGCGCCGATGAGGTGGAAGCGCAATTGGATGACGATGCTATCGATGTTATCGCGGTGTCCGAAGAGCTGAATCTGCGTGACTTGATTGAGGACGAGACCTTGTTGTCATTGCCGTTCGCACCCAAGCACGAAATATGCCCCGATCAGGCCGCCACGGCTGATTTGGCGAAGAACGAAAAAGCGTCGCCGTTTGCTGTATTGAAAAATTTGAAGTGATGATGTTTTGCGTTGCTAAAAGTAGGAGCAGGAGCGCAAGCGCATCGTTATTTCTTGGTTAGCCAGACTTGTGCTGGGTATGTTAATATTTTGGAATTAAGAATTAGGAGTTGTCATGGCTGTTCAACAAAACAAAAAAACCCCTTCGAAGCGCGGTATGCATCGCGCCCACGATTTTTTGGTCGCGCCTCCATTGGCTATCGAACCGACAACCGGTGAAACGCATCTGCGTCATCACATCAGCCCTAACGGTTTTTACCGTGGGCGCAAGGTTCTCAAGACCAAGAACGACGAGTAAAGAATTGTTGTTTTCAGGAAAAGCGGCGCAGTGACTGTTCAGTTTGCGTCGCTTTTTATATGTATGAGAACAATGTGTCATTTTGGATCGCGCCCAATCTGGGTTTGCTAGCAGGCCGGTAGCGGGCTCTGAATCAATAAAATGACAATAAAAATTTCTATCGACTGTATGGGTGGCGATCACGGCCCCTCGGTCACTATTCCTGCCGCCATTTCATTCGTCAAGCGCGAGCCGGACGTTGAGTTGATTCTGGTCGGCCAGGAAGCAATCATTCAAGCAGTTCTTAAAAAACATAAAGTTGCGGATCATCCGCGCCTGTCGATCCGGCATGCGTCGGAAGTGGTTTCGATGGAAGATTCGATCGAAGTCGCATTGCGCCGTAAAAAGAATTCCTCAATGCGGGTCGCAGTGACGCTGGTTAAAGAGGGCGCAGTGCAGGCGGCGGTGTCGGCCGGTAATACCGGTGCACTGATGGCGGTTTCCCGCTACGTGCTGAAAACGATTCCCGGTGTCGATCGTCCCGCCATTTGCACCATTCTCCCGAATCAAAACGATGGTCCGACCTATATGCTCGACCTGGGAGCGAACGTCGATTGCGAACCGCAGCATTTGCATCAGTTCGCATTGATGGGTTCGGCGCTGGTGTCGGCGATGGAAGGCAAGCCAAGGCCGACGGTCGGTTTGCTCAATATCGGCGAAGAAGACATCAAGGGTAACGATCTGGTTAAACATACCGCCGAACTGCTGCGTGCAGCGCATGAAAAAGGCGTGTTGAATTTTTACGGTAATGTCGAAGGCAACGATATCTTCGAAGGGACCACCGATATCGTCGTGTGCGATGGCTTTGTCGGCAACGTCACATTGAAGGCCTCCGAAGGTCTGGGACGTTTCGTTAAAAGTGTATTGACGACCGAATTCAAAAAAGGTTGGCTTAATATGCTGGGCGCGGCGATAGCTTATGGTGCGATCAAGGCGCTTTCGCGGCGATTGAATCCTTCGCGTTACAATGGCGCCAGTCTGCTGGGTTTGCGCGGTCTGGTGTTTAAAAGTCATGGCGGCGCCGATATGTATGCATTTGAATGGGCCATTCAGCGTGCCTATGATGCTGCGAAATACGATGTACTGGCCCGCATTACAGTGGCAATAGCCAAGCTGATTCCACCGGCGGATGGACGGGATGCGCCGATCGCAGAGCCAGGAATATCAGAAGCGGGCGCGCCGACTGCGGCCGCCAATTAATCCGATCAGGCCAATTAATACAAACGCATCATTATCAAAAATCACGAGATGAATCTGTACAGCAAAATTATCGGCACCGGAAGTTATCTGCCGCCGAAACGCGTCACTAACAACGAACTGGCCGACCAACTGGCGGCCGATGGCATCGAAACCTCCGATGAATGGATCGTATCGCGCAGCGGTATCTCGGCACGCCATTATGCCGACGACGATGTGCTCTCCAGCGATCTGGCGGTTGCGGCGTCCAAGCGCGCACTCGACGCCGCCGGCTTGCAAGCCAACGCGATCGATCTGATCATTGTTGCGACATCGACGCCGGATCATCCAGGCGGCTTTCCCAGTACCGCCTGCGTGGTGCAGCGCAAGCTTGAAATCACCAGCGGTTGTGCGGCAATGGATGTGCAGGCAGTGTGCAGCGGTTTTGTGTACGCATTGTCGGTTGCGGACAATTTCATCAAAGCGGGCGTGTATAAGAATGTATTGGTTATCGGCACCGAAGTTTTCTCCCGCATCCTGGATTTCAAAGACCGCACAACCTGCGTGCTGTTCGGCGACGGCGCCGGCGCAGTAGTATTGCAAGCCTCGGAGCGGCCCGGTATCCTGGCCAGCAAGCTGCATGCGGATGGCAGTTATGGCGACATTCTTTGCATGCGCAAGGGCCCTGCGGACGCGATCGTGCAAGGCGCCTTTCTTTATATGGATGGCCCGGCTGTATTCAAACTGGCGGTGTCGCTCCTGGAGAAGGTCGCCAGCGAAGTGCTGGCAGCGGCCGGCCTCGATAGCACTGAAGTCGATTGGCTGGTGCCGCATCAGGCTAATATCCGCATCATGCAGAGCACGGCTAAAAAACTGAAATTGCCGCTGGAAAAAATGATTGTGACCGTCGATCAGCATGGCAATACCTCTGCCGCCTCGATTCCGCTGGCGCTCGATCTGGCGGTGCGCGATGGCCGCATCAAACCGGGTCATACCATCATGATGGAAGCAGTGGGCGGCGGCTTTACTTGGGGCGCCGTATTGGCGCGCATGTAACTGATGTTTTGCGATGTTTTGCGACGATTTGAATACGCCTGCAAAGACGTAAATTAAAAGCAAATTAAAAAAGCAAATTAAAAAATTAAACCTGATTTATCGCATTCATTTCACGTATTTTTACCGCATTTATTTTTTTGCATTTATTTTTATCATGACGAAATTTGCATTTGTTTTTCCCGGCCAGGGTTCGCAGGCGATCGGTATGCTCAACGGCTTTGCGGATAACGCAGCCGTGCGCGACACCGTTGCCGAAGCGTCGGATGTGCTGCAATTCGATCTGGCTAAGCTGATCGCCGCAGGCCCGAAGGAAGATCTCGATCTGACCACCAATACACAACCGGTCATGCTCACAGCAGCAGTGGCGACGTATCGCGCATGGTTGGCTGCGGGCGGTAAAGCGCCTGCGCTGGTGGCAGGGCATAGCTTGGGTGAGTATTCGGCGCTGGTTGCCGCCGGTGTGATCGCATTTAAAGATGCATTGCCGCTGGTGCGTTTCCGGGCACAGGCGATGCAGGAAGCGGTGCCGGTCGGTCAAGGCGGCATGGCGGCGATTCTGGGTTTGTCTGATCAGGATGTGCGCGACGCTTGTACGGCTGCCGCGCAAGGCCAGGTAGTCGAAGCGGTCAATTTCAATGCGCCTGCGCAAGTGGTGATTGCCGGCCATAAGGACGCAGTGCAGCGCGCCTGCGATGCGGCCAAAGAAAAAGGCGCCAAACGCGCGCTGATTCTGCCGGTATCGGCGCCATTCCACTCTTCTCTACTGCGTCCGGCTTCGGATCGTTTGCGCGTCTATTTGAACGACGTTGCATTCAATGCGCCGGCTTTACCGCTCATTAACAACGTCGACGTCGCCATCAACAACGATCCGGTAGCCATCAAGGATGCGCTGGTGCGCCAGGCCGCAAGCGCGGTGCGGTGGGTTGAGACCGTACAAAAAATGGCCGGCGAAGGCATCACCCATGTGATTGAATGCGGGCCCGGCAAAGTGCTGGCGGGATTGGCCAAACGGATTAATGGCGATCTGACCGGCGAGGCCATCGTCGATCAGGTATCGCTGGATAAAATATTGGAGTTGCTGGCATGACAGACACAACATTGCAGGGCCAGATTGCACTGGTGACCGGCGCCTCGCGCGGTATCGGTCGCGCTATCGCGGCAACATTAATCGCCAAAGGTGCGCGCGTTATCGGCACGGCGACTTCGGAGCAGGGCGCTGACTCGATTTCGGCCTATCTTGAAGAGTTGTCTCCGGGCAATGGCAAAGGTATGTTGTTGAATGTGAATGATGCTACCGCATGTAACGAAACCATCGATGCAATCCAAAAAGAATTCGGCGCGATTTCGATTCTGGTCAATAACGCCGGTATTACACAGGATCAGCTGGCCATGCGCATGAAGGATGAAGAGTGGGACAGCGTAATCGCTACCAATCTGACTGCCGTGGCACGTCTATCGCGTGCTGTATTGCGCGGCATGATGAAAGCCCGGCAGGGACGCATCATCAATATCACCTCGGTGGTCGGTTCTGCCGGCAATCCCGGTCAAATGAATTATGCGGCTGCAAAAGCCGGTGTCGCCGGCATGAGCCGCGCGCTGGCGCGTGAAATCGGCAGCCGCAATATCACGGTCAATTGTGTTGCGCCCGGCTTCATCGATACCGATATGACCAAGGGCCTCGGCGAGCAACAGACGGCAGCGTTGCTGCAACAAATTCCACTGGGACGTTTGGGGGCGCCGGAAGATGTCGCCGCGGCGGTATTATTTTTGGCCTCGTCACAAGCCGGTTACATTACCGGTACAACATTGCATGTCAACGGTGGCATGTATATGGGTTAATCCCAGCTTAATTTTCGACAAGACGGCAATGATCGCTGATATTGCCATTAGTAGCCGCTAAAAGTAAATTCTCTGCGCGCAAATCTGCTAAAATGCGCGCACTTTCTGTAACCGATCCAACTGGAGGTATGACAATGTCCGATATCGAACAACGTGTTAAAAAAATCGTCGCTGAGCAACTGGGTGTTGCTGAAGCTGATGTCAAAATCGAATCATCGTTCGTGAACGATTTGGGCGCTGATTCGCTCGATACCGTTGAACTGGTAATGGCGCTGGAAGATGAGTTCGAAATGGAAATTCCGGACGAAGAAGCTGAAAAAATTACTACTGTGCAGCAGGCGATTGATTACGCCAAGGCACATCTCAAGGCTTAATTCTGTGTTGATCGACTCTAGGAGAACTGCTTGAGCCGCTCACGTGAACGCCGGGTGGTGATTACCGGTTTAGGTTGTGTTTCACCCGTCGGCAATACGGTTGCAGATGCTTGGGCTGCCATTACTGCAGGTACCTCGGGTATTGCAACAATTACCAAATTCGACGCTTCGGCCTTTACGACCCGCTTTGCCGGTGAAGTAAAAGGCTTCAATGTCGAAGATTACATGCCTGCCAAAGAAGCCCGTCATATGGATACCTTTATCCATTACGGCATGGCGGCAGGGATGCAGGCGATTCGGGATAGTGGTTTGGCCGACAAGCAAGATAATCTCGATGATAAGATCGATGCAGATCGTATCGGCGTCATTATCGGCTCCGGCATCGGTGGTTTACCGCTGATCGAGGAAACCCACGCAGAACTCACCAATCGCGGCCCGCGGCGCATCAGCCCGTTTTTTATCCCGGCCTCGATTATTAATATGATTTCCGGCAATCTGTCGATCAAATACGGTCTGAAAGGGCCGAATTTGGCGATTGTGACTGCTTGCACCACCGGGCTGCATTGCATCGGCTCCGCGGGCCGGATGATCATGTACGGCGATGCCGACGTCATGATCGCAGGCGGCGCCGAATCCAGCATTTCACCGCTGGGTCTGGGTGGATTTGCCTCGGCGCGCGCACTGTCGTCGCGTAACGACGATCCTGCGGCGGCCTCCCGTCCGTGGGATAAGGATCGCGATGGTTTTGTGCTCGGCGAAGGCGCCGGTGTACTGGTGCTGGAAGAATATGAGCATGCCAAGGCGCGCGGCGCTAAAATTTATGCTGAGCTGATCGGTTTCGGCATGAGCGGTGATGCTTACCACATGACTGCGCCGAATCTCGATGGTCCTCGCCGCTGTGTGTCGTCGGCACTCAAAGATGCTGGCGTCAATCCGGATGAAGTGCAGTATTTGAATGCGCACGGCACGTCGACCCCTCTGGGTGACCAGAATGAGAGCGACGCAATCAAGATTGCATTTGGCGATCACGCCAAAAAGCTGGTGGTCAATTCAACCAAGTCGATGACCGGCCATTTGCTGGGCGGCGCGGGAGGGCTGGAATCGGTATTTACGGTTCTGGCAGTCCATCATCAGATTTCACCGCCGACAATCAATATCGACAATCAGGATCCTTTGTGCGATCTCGATTACTGCGCAAACAAGGCGCGGAATATGAAAATTGATTATGCGGTGAAAAATTCCTTTGGCTTTGGCGGCACCAACGGCGCGTTGGTGTTTAAGAGGCTGGTTTAATCTGCTGGAAGGCGCCGGGCGATGTCGATTGCAATATCAGTGCGGTCAGGGCCTTCGAAGATCGGGACGTTGTTAATGGCAATTGCGTCGACCGCTTTAATCGGGGTCGGCGCAGTTGCCTTATTGCAATTATTTCGGGATGCTGCCGGTGTTACCGCCGGTATTGTAATTTCCGGTGTCACATTGGTGGTTTTTGCCTGCCATGTAATGCGCAAGCGATATGGCAAAATCACATTGATGATCGCAGGCGACGGACAAATAAGCCTATTGCGGCGACGGCAGGGTTGTTTTGCCGGCATGGACCAGCTCGAGATTGTGCAAATGATGCCCGATTCGACCTTATGGCCCTTCTTTATTCTGTTACGCTTACGGCTACAGAATAAAAAAGTGATTGCGGTCCCATTTTTCCAGGGTGACCTTTCGCCAGAACTTTTTCGCCGGCTATCGGTTGCCTGCCGTTGGATTGCTGCGCGAAAGGATGGAGCGCAGTCACCATCTCCCTCGTGTCGGCAAATGAATTCCGACAAATGATGACTTATTTAGCGAATAATTCGCAATGCTCATTCATGTCCGATTATTGTGTTATTAGAAAATAATAAAGGAACGGTGCTTGTCCACAGAACGCGAAATTGATCAACTCTTAGTCGAACGGGTTCAGCGCGGCGATAAAAAAGCGTTTGAACTGTTGGTGATCAAATACCAGAGAAAGCTGATGCGGCTTGTGTTGCGGCTTGTTCGCGACCAGGCTGAGGCCGAGGATGTGGTGCAGGAGGCGTTTATCAAGGCCTACCGCGCTTTACCCAAATTCCGGGGCGATTCAGCCTTTTATACCTGGCTTTATAGGATTGGAATTAATACCGCCAAGAACTATTTGGTAACAATGGGACGGCGCGCGCCCACTTCAACTGAAGCAGATGCAGAAGAAGCTGAAACTTTTGACGACGGAGAGCAACTAAGAGATATCAATACCCCGGAATCGATGTTGGCGACTAAGCAAATAGCGCAAACGGTGAATCTGGCTATGGATGCTCTTCCCGACGAATTGCGTATGGCTATAACGCTTCGAGAGATCGAAGGATTAAGCTATGACGAAATTGCTGACGCGATGGGCTGTCCTATTGGCACTGTACGCAGTCGTATCTTCCGCGCACGAGAGGCCATAGCTGATAAATTACGGCCGTTACTGGGAACGGCAATAGATAAACGCTGGTAACTTTTGAATTGGGAAGAAAGGATCAAGGCTTTAAGCCATGGACACCAAAGAATTGAGCAAGGAACAAATATCGGCATTTGCCGATGGCGAACTGTCTGACGCACAGGCCGATGTCGTATTGGCATCTCTGCGCACGGAGCAGGGACTGGCTGCCTGGAACGCCTATCATCTCATCGGCGACGCAGCGCGTTCCGATGAAACGGCGGTGGCTATGAGCCCGGACTTCTTTTCGAAATTTTCGGCTCGGCTAGACGCCGAGCCCACGATTATTGCGCCGGCGCATGCCGATCGCCAGCAGCAAGCCCGGGCAACAACCGGCAAGCTGATGATGCGGCGTTTTGCGATTCCAGCGCTGGCATTGTCGCTGGCTGCCGCGATTGTGATCATTTTGCAGCCGCAACCAGCAGCGGTGGTGGCAACCGGAGCAACCGGCACTGCTGTCACAGGCGTCGCTACGGCCGCAACGTCGGCGCCGGCATCAACGCAAACGGCAAGTAGCGCCCCTGCCGCCGCCGGTACCGATGCCCAAGCGGTCGCGACACTGCTGCATGACGGCGAAGTTGTTCGCGATCCGAAGATCGATAAGTTCCTCGGCGCACATGAAGGTTTTACTCCACAACAAAGCAGCGAGCAATTAAGCCGTTCCGCTGCGTTCAATGTTGAAGCAGACAAATAAGTCTCTTGCGCCAGCCATCCTCCGGCTGGCGCAATTTCTTTCAACGCAAAATTCAATTTCCATTCTTGGCAAAACCGTTATTGGCCGTCCGGGCGCTTAAGTTTCGGAGCAAGTTTGTTTTACAATTTGACATATTTCTTGTCTGCGTCTTTACGCTAAATTTCCCGATTTGCGTTACGATCGGTCTGGTTCTCCATTGTCAGCGCAGCCACATTTCTGAATAATGTAGATCACGCAGATCACGCAATAATGTATTCCGCGATCGCATCCGAACTTTAAAAAGATGAACGAGCCTATGAAAACGACTTTCCGCTTCACGACTTTATGCTTGTCGGCACTGCTTTGCAGCTCGGCTTTGATGCCATTGAGTGCTGCGCAGGCGGCTCCCGCCGGCGCGCTTATCAATCTGCCCGATTTCGCCGACATCGTTGAAAAAACAGGCCCGGCGGTGGTGAATATCCGCACGACGGAACGCGTCAAGCCGGATCAGGGGCAATCAGCCCAGACCGACGAAGAAATGCAGGAATTTTTCCGCCGCTTCTTCGGCGTGCCGATGCCGCAGCAGCCAATGCCGCGCGGCAAACCGGCGCCAGCTCAGCCGCAGTCGCAGGAAGAAGTGCCCCGTGGTGTCGGTTCCGGCTTCATTACATCGGCTGATGGTTACATTATGACCAACGCACACGTCGTTGAAGGCGCCAGCGAGGTTTATGTGACGCTGACCGACAAGCGCGAATTCAAGGCCAAAATCATCGGTTCGGATAAACGTACCGACGTCGCGCTGCTGAAAATCGAAGGCGGCAATCTGCCGCGTCTGACCATCGGCGATTCGGACAAGATCCGCGCCGGAGAATGGGTATTGGCGATCGGTTCGCCGTTTGGCCTGGATAACACCGTCACAGCGGGCATTGTTTCGGCCAAGGCGCGCGATACCGGCGATTATCTGCCGTTGATCCAGACCGACGTCGCGGTTAATCCGGGTAATTCGGGCGGCCCGCTGATCAATTTGAAGGGCGAAGTGGTCGGCATCAATTCCCAGATTTATAGTCGTTCCGGCGGCTTCATGGGCATTTCGTTCGCGGTGCCTATCGATGAAGCATTGCGCGTAGCAGACCAGCTGAAGGCCGGCGGCCGTGTGACCCGGGGCCGCATCGGCGTGCAAATCGGCGACGTCACCAAGGAAGTTGCCGAATCGCTGGGGCTGAGCAAGGCGCAGGGCGCGCTGGTATCGAAAGTTGAAACGGCCGGACCTGCTGAAAAAGCCGGCGTTGAAGCGGGCGATATCATCCAGAAATTCAATGGCATCGTGATCGACAAGCCTAACGATTTGCCGCGCATGGTGGGCAACATCAAGCCGGGTTCTCGCGCCACAATAACTATCTGGCGCAAGGGCGCCAGCCGCGAGCTGTCCTTGACTGTGGCTGAAGTCGAGCCGGACAAGGTAGTCACGACGGACGATAATCCGGCGGCAGCGGTACCGCTTGCGAATGCTCTCGGCCTGTCGGTCAGCAATCTGACAGAAGCACAAAAGAAAGATATGAAGATCGATTCCGGCGTGCTGGTTGAAACAGCGGAAGGCAATGCGGCCAGAGTCGGTATCCGCCCAGGTGATACGATTCAGCGCTTGAACAATACCGATATCAAGGACGCCAAGCAATTCAACTCGCTGGTCGCCAAGCTCGATTCGAAGAAATTGGCGGCTGTGCTGGTGCGCCGTGGGGATTCCTCTCTGTTCGTGACCTTGCGTCCTCTCACGCAGACACCTTGATCG
Source organism: Herbaspirillum sp. (assembly GCA_028291765.1). Lineage (GTDB taxonomy): Bacteria > Pseudomonadota > Gammaproteobacteria > Burkholderiales > Burkholderiaceae_D > Herbaspirillum. The sequence continues at coordinate 1,860 of JAQGNR010000259.1, read as the reverse complement.
CCGGTAATTAGCTGAGGCTGCAAACCTATTAATCAGGTTTGCAGCCTTTTTTATTACTATCTGATTTGGTTTTATGCCGGCTTATAATTTTACGATCTATTCCCGCTCGTATTGCCATTTATGCGAGGACATGCGAGCTGCGCTGAGCGCCGCGCTGGGCGAGCGTGAATATACCATTGAGATGGTCGATATCGATGCCGATCCGGCGCTGCTCGCCATCTACGATGAATGGGTGCCGGCATTGCTTGCAGGCAAAATAAATACGCCTGCAGTCCGCTTATGCCATTATTTTCTCGACAAAGAGCGCCTGGCGGCATTTTTAGCGGCTTGAACGGCACAAATCCTGTCTGGCGCGGGGGCTGCGTCCTTGATTTGACGGGCTTTTTAAGGCGAAATCCGGTAAAATGCGGCCATCGCATAACCTGCATAACATCATTACGAACAGGCGCCCGCCTGGGGTAATTAACCCCGTTCGGAGCGCCTTTTTTGTATCGCCTGTTTGTACTTGTTTGATACTTGTTTGAACTCGTTTGTACCTGTTTGTAACCGCTTATTAATGAAAAATATACGCAACTTCTCCATCATTGCTCACATCGACCACGGTAAATCGACGCTGGCCGATCGCATCATTCAACTTTGCGGCGGTTTATCCAATCGAGAGATGGAAGCGCAGGTGCTGGATTCGATGGATATCGAACGCGAACGCGGCATCACCATCAAAGCGCAAACCGCTGCCTTGTCGTATAAAGCCAAGGACGGCACGATCTACAACCTGAACCTGATCGATACGCCGGGCCACGTCGATTTCAGTTATGAAGTCAGCCGTTCCTTATCGGCTTGCGAAGGTGCGTTGCTGGTGGTCGATGCATCGCAGGGTGTTGAAGCGCAAACGGTTGCCAATTGCTACACCGCGCTGGATTTGGGCGTCGAAGTCGTGCCTGTGCTAAACAAAATCGATCTGCCGTCCGCCGATCCAGACAACGCTATTTCCGAAATCGAAGACGTCATCGGCATCGATGCCGCCGATGCGGTGCATTGTTCGGCCAAGACCGGTCTGGGCGTCATTGACGTACTGGAAGCGCTGATTGCCAAAGTGCCGGCCCCGAAGGGCGATGCCGATGCGCCGCTGCAGGCGCTGATCGTCGACTCCTGGTTCGATAACTACGTCGGCGTTGTGATGCTGGTGCGCGTCATAAACGGCACCCTGCGGCCGAAGGACAAGATCATGCTGATGGCCAGCGGCACCCAGCATCTGACGGAAAGCGTCGGCGTATTTACCCCTAAATCGCAGGGACGGGAATCGTTGTCGGCCGGACAAGTCGGATTTGTGATCGCCGGCATCAAGGAACTGAAGGCTGCCAAAGTCGGCGACACGGTGACGCTGGTGAACCGTCCGGCCGAAGCGGCGCTGCCCGGCTTCAAGGAAGTCCAGCCGCAAGTGTTTGCCGGCCTGTTTCCGGTGGAAGCCAATCAGTACGACCAACTGCGCGACTCCCTGGAAAAGCTCAAGCTCAACGACGCTGCATTGCAGTATGAACCGGAAGTATCGCAGGCATTGGGTTTCGGATTCCGCTGCGGTTTTCTTGGCCTGCTGCATATGGAAATCGTCCAGGAACGCCTGGAACGCGAATTCGACATGGATCTGATCACCACTGCGCCCACGGTGATTTACGAAGTGGTGATGCGCGACGGCAGTATTTTGATGGTGGACAATCCATCGAAAATGCCGGAATCGGTCAAGATCGAAGAAATCCGCGAACCGATCGTCACCGTTAATTTATACATGCCGCAAGAATATGTCGGCGCCGTGATCACGCTGTGCACCTCCAAGCGCGGCCTGCAGACCAATATGAGCTATCA
>JAQGNR010000253.1 GCA_028291765.1 Herbaspirillum sp. | reverse complement strand
CATCGAATTTTTCACCATCCTGGAAGGTGACGCCCTGACGCAATTTCAAGGTCAACACCTTGTTGTCCGGCGACCATTGATACGAAGTCGCCAGTTGCGGCACGATCTCCAGCTTTTCATTGATGTCGACCAGCTTGTCGCACAGCGAGGCAAAAACAAAGCGGCCGACCATGCTGCGCGCCAGCGCCGGGTCGAGAATATCGGGGTCTTCGGCCAGGCCGATGTGCAGTGTTTGCGCGCTGGCGCTTGCCGCAGCACTCAATGCCAGCGTAGCGGCAAGCGCACGCATCATGCGGCCGGAGGAGAAACAAGAGCGAAAAAAAGTACGCATGTGACTATCTCTTTTTTTTAGGTGAAAGGGATACAAGATGGATTGATTGGTCTGATAACAATGCGGAATCAAACATGCTGCGCATCCTTCGGCAGAAACGCCGCCTGCAATTGCTCGAGACGCCGGTTCGGCGCCCGCACTGCGGTATCCGGCTGCAACGCTTGCGGCAGTGCGATCTCGCGCCAGAAATGACAGGCCACGGTGTGCCCGGCCTCGCCGCTCAAAAGCGGCGCTTCGTCGACGCAGCGCTGTTGCGCATGCGGACAACGGGTGTGGAAGCGACAGCCCGATGGCGGCGAAATTGGGTTCGGCACATCGCCCTGCAACAACTCGCGGGTAAGAACGCGCCCCGGTTCCGGTAATGGAATCGCCGATAGCAGTGCATGCGTGTACGGATGGCGCGGCCGCGAAAAGAGGCTGTCCTTTTCGGCGTATTCGACGATCTGCCCGAGATACATCACGGCTACATGCGATGCAATGTGTTTGACCACGGCCAGATCATGCGCAATAAACACATAGGTCAAGCCAAAACGCCGCTGGATATCCTGCAGCAGATTAACCACTTGCGCCTGAATCGACACGTCCAGCGCCGACACCGGTTCATCGCAAACGAGGAGGCGCGGCTCGACGGCCAGCGCGCGGGCGATGCCGATGCGCTGCCGCTGGCCGCCGGAAAATTCATGCGGATAACGCTGCAGATATTGCGGCGCCAAGCCGACCAGATCGAGCAGCTCGACAGCGCGTTCATGCCGCCGGCCCGCAGCCAGGCCATGCAACTGCATGGGTTCGGTCAGGGTTTGCTCGATCGTCATGCGCGGATTGAGCGACGAATACGGGTCTTGAAAAATCATTTGCAAATCGCGCCGCCGCTCTCGCATCAGGGATTCCGGCAAGATCGTCAAATCCTTGCCGTTGAACCATACCTGGCCGGAAGTGGGGTCCAGCAGTCGCAGCAGCAAGCGTCCGACGGTCGACTTGCCGCAACCGGATTCGCCGACCACAGCCATGGTTTCGCCGGCGCGCAAGGTAAAACTGACGCCATCGACCGCATGCACCACCGCTTGGCTGCGTCCGAACAAACCACGCGGCAGCGGGAAATGTTTCACCAGATTGTCTACCCGCAGCAACGGTGGCGCTGACGGGACTGTACTTGTATCGTTATGCGTCTTCATGCTGCTTGCTCCCAAGCCAGCGGGGCTTTCCAACAGGCCGCGAAATGGCCGGGCGCCTGTTCGGTTAAAGGCGGTGCAGAGGTCTCGCAACGCGCATCGGCAAACGGGCAACGGGGGGCGAAGCGGCAGCCCGCCATGACCGTCATTGGCGTGGGCACCTGCCCCTCAATGGCTGCCAGGCGGGTTTGCGCCAGATGCAATTTCGGAATCGAGCCAAGCAAGCCGATGGTATAGGGATGCTGGGGTTCGGCGAACAAGCGCTCGACACTGGCCCGCTCCACCACGCGACCGGCATACATGACCGCGACTTCATCGGCCAATTCTGCAATCACGCCCAAATCGTGGGTGATCAAAATGATGGCGGTGCCGGTATCGGCACGCAAGGCCCGCATCAATTCCAGCACCTGCGCCTGAATCGTGACGTCGAGCGCGGTGGTCGGCTCATCGGCGATCAGCAAGCGCGGCTCGCACGCCAGCGCCATGGCGATCATGACGCGCTGACGCATGCCGCCCGAGAGCTTATGCGGATAGGCATCGATACGTTTTTCAGGCGAGGGAATGCGCACCCGCCGCAACATCTCGATGGCATGCGTACGCGCTTCGGCGTGGCTCATATCCCGATGGCAGCGAATCGCCTCGATAAGTTGGTCGCCAACCGTGAAGGCCGGGTTCATCGACGTCATCGGTTCCTGGAAGATCATTGCAAGGCGGTTGCCGCGCATCGCGCGCAGCTCCGGCTCCGACAGTTTTGTCAGATCAACCCCGTCAAAAGTGATAGAACCGGATGCGATCCGCCCCTGCCCCTTCGGCAGCAAGCCCATGATCGAAAGCGACGTAACGCTTTTACCGCAGCCGGATTCACCGACGATACCCAGTGTATGTCCTGCCTCCACCGAAAAACTGATATTGTCGATGGCAGTGAATTCACCGCCCTCAACTTTGAAACGGGTTGTCAGATCCCGCACTTCCAGCAATGCACGCATGCGATGAACTACCTTATTGTGGGCGGCGCAAGGCGCCGCCAAGTTTAATGATCAAAGCGCAGCTGACTCCAAAACCACCATGCGCTTCTCCCTAAATTTCGCACCACATGCACCATGATTCCAAACTGGTGCACTTCCTTCAATTCGCACAATTTAACGCACTAAAATAGAGCATTAAATGTACCCTGCAATTTAATTCAATATTCAATTTTGTTTAATGCAATATTCAAGCCAAGCGCCTTACAAATGGCGATCGCTATTTAACTTTTTCGAGAGTCCCATTTATTGAGAATCGCTGGATTGGCACCAAAACCGACAGCGACTAGCACGCCCAGATTGAATTGATTGTTATCAAGTCTCGATATTAATAAAATTTTGAATACAAAATGCATTCTAACCAAATAAGATGCATATAGCGATCTTTTCACGCTGTCTCAAAAAGACTAATTCCAGGATATTCAAGCGCAGACATCAAAGGCCTGCCCCCCCTCTGTAACAGTTTTATTACCAAGCCCATGCATCGAAAAATATTAATGCAGCGCAACTAAAATGCATTGTTAAGCATCTTTATAGGGAATGACGATCAACCCGGTATTTTGGATATTTATGACGAATGGCTCTCTGTCGGAAAACCGCGCCCGGATCTCCTGCATCATCTGCGCTTTCAACGAAGCGCCGCGCATCGCTGCCGTGCTGGCGGTCGCCGCTGTGCATCCCCTGCTGCGCGAGATCATCGTGGTGGACGACGGCTCCACCGACAACACGGCCGAAGTCGTTCGGCAGTTCCCATCGGCAACACTGATTTCCTCGCCGGAGAATCGCGGCAAAAGCTTCGCGATGGCAACCGGCGTTGCAGCCGCCCAAAACGATCTCCTAATGTTGCTCGACGCTGATCTTCAAGGTCTGACCGGCGAGCACATTACCGCGCTCGCCTTGCCCGTTCTATCGGGCCAAACCGATGTCAGCCTGAGTCTGCGGCAAAACAGCCTATTGCTATTCCGCATCATCGGCCTGGATTTTGTATCCGGCGAAAGAGTGGTCCGAAAGAATTTGTTGAGCGAGGCTTTGAGCGAAATTCGTCTGCTGCCGCGTTTCGGCATCGAGGTATTCATGAACAGCAGGATCATTGCGCGGCGGCTGTCGATTACGGTGGTGCGCTGGCCGCGCGTGACGCAATCCCGCAAAACCGAAAAACTTGGACGCTGGAAAGGCATACTCGCCGAATGCCGCATGATCGCCGATTTACTGCACGTCTATTACCCGCTGGTGCTGATTTCGCAAACGCTGCAGTTGCTTGCGCTGCGGACCAATCGCACTACCGCGGAGCTATCGGCGACAGATCTGAAATCCACGTCATAAGGCAACGCTGATTAAATGCGCGAAATTAAGGGCGTCAGGCGGGCTGTGGCGGATGTTTGTGCGCAGTGAGGTAAAGGAGGAGGCCGCAGGCCGGAGGACACGAACGGAGCACAAACATCCGTCACAGCCCGCCTGACGCCCTGGCACTTAACCAGCGTTGCTTTAAATTAAGTGGATTTCAGATCTGTCGCCGATAGCTCCGCGGTAGTGCGATTGGTCCGCAGCGCAAGCAACTGCAGCGTTTGCGAAATCAGCACCAGCGGGTAATAGACGTGCAGTAAATCGGCGA
>JAQGNR010000246.1 GCA_028291765.1 Herbaspirillum sp. | reverse complement strand
TTGCGTGATCGACGTTTGGCCCGGCAGACCGGGGTTTTCCAGGATCAGAACGCGGCGCACCGCTTCTTCGGCGCTAATCAGATCGCCGGCCTGCATCAGGAGCGGGCGGCTGTCCTTGTAGTGCCAGAGCGCGGGTACGCAGGGGGAATTCGGCTCGCGCAGCACCAGAGTATGCAGCGATTCCCATAGCGGGGTCAGATTCAGGGGTTTGATGCGATTGTAATATGCTTGCCGCTCGGTATTGATTACCGTTTTGGGGCTATTTGCATTCATGTCGTCCTCCGTTTTGTCCCGTTGCCAAACCTTGCTCGGAATCGATGACGCAGTGTTGCGTAATACCATTATTGCGTCAAATCAGTTTTTAGATTTTACCAATTGCGTTTTACAATAATGCTCTGAAAATGCAGAAAGATGCCCATGGCAAAGCTCGATCTGGAGTGGTTGGCGGTGTTCGATGAAATTTACAAAACCAACAGCGTTTCGCGCGCGGCCGAACGGCTGGGACTGGCGCAGGCCACGGCCAGTATCGCCCTCAATAAGTTGCGCATGCATTTTGGCGATAAATTGTTTAGCCGCACCGCGAAAGGGATGATGCCGACGCCGCGTGCCGAAATTTTGTATCCGGAGCTGCGCGACATCATGGAACGCCTGGAAAGCGCACGCGGCTTTCGGGCCGAGTTCGTGCCGGCGCAATCGAACCGGCAATTCCGTCTGAGCATTACCGATATCAGCGAGATCGTCTTGTTGTCGACATTGCTGAACCGCTTGCAAAAGGTCGCGCCCGATATCCGTATCGACATCGAAAAAATTACCGACGATAGCGCTGGCCGGCTGGCCTCGGGCGAGGTCGATCTGGCGGTCGGCTTCATGCCGCATCTGGAGGCTGGATTTCATCAGCAGATTTTGTTTACCCAGAATTTCGTCTGCATGGCGGCCAGGAATCATCCGCGCATCGGAAGCAGGATCAGCCGCGCCGCCTTTCTGAACGAAGGACATATTGTGGTGATGACTTCCGGCACCGGACATTCGATCGTCGATAAGGTCTTTGAGCAGCAGGGGATGGCGCGCAAGGTGGTATTGCGCCTGCCGAGTTTTCTCGGCGTAGCGCACATTGTGGCCGAGACCGAATTACTGGTGATCGTGCCGCAAAAGCTGGGTGAAAAACTGGTCTCGCAGGAAGACATCAAGTTGCTGGCGCCGCCGGTGGCCTTGCCTTCGTTTGCGGTCAAGCAGCATTGGCATGAACGCTTTCATGCGGATGCGGGCAATATCTGGCTGCGGCGCACGATTGCGGAATTGTTTTCTACTTATGCGCTGGAAGCATAGGGATTGATCAAAATAATTTCATTTGCGCTGGAGGCTGAATTGGCGCCTTGGCTTGCTCCGGCATTGCCTTTGCCGATGCTACGATCGGCGGCTCGAATCGTGTCGTATCCAGACTAAAGCTGCGCCCGTGCATTCGCATGCCGAGCCGGTCCGCGGTTTTTTCGAAACGCTGGCGGATCAGATCGGCCCACACGCCTTCGCCATGCATGCGGGTGCCGAAATGGGCATCGTACTCCTTGCCGTTGCGCATTTCGCGGATTCGATTCATCACACGTTGCGCCCGCTCCGGAAAGTGCGCCTGCAGCCATTCATGGAACAGCGGATTGACTTCCCACGGCAGGCGCAGCACGGTGTAGCTGGCGCTGATGGCGCCGGCCTCGCACGCGGCCTCCATCACGCGCTCCAGATCCGGTTCTGTGATGAACGGAATGATCGGTGCGATGCTCACTGACACCGGAATGCCGGCATCGGTCATGGTGCGGATGGCGCGCAGGCGGCGCGCCGGGGCGGTGGCGCGTGGTTCGAGGGTGCGTGCGATGGCCGGGTCGAGCGTGGTAATGGTGATGGCCGCAGCGGCCTGATGCTTGGCGGCCATTGCAGCCAGCAAATCGATGTCCCGTTCGATCAGGGATGACTTGGTAATCAGGGCCACCGGATGCTGGCAATCGTGCAGCACTTGCAGCACCTGCCTGGTCAGCCGCAACGACCGTTCGCAGGGCTGATAAGCATCCGTGATAACGCCCAGCGCGATCGATTCCGGCACATACGACGCTTTGGCCAATTCGCGCCGCAGCAAATCCGGCGCATTCATTTTGGCAAATATCTTGCTCTCGAAGTCCAGTCCCGGCGACAGGCCGAGATAGCTGTGCGTGGGCCGGGCGAAGCAGTAAATGCAGCCATGTTCGCAGCCGCGATAAGGGTTCAGCGAGACGTTGAACGGGAGATCCGGCGAGGTATTGCGATTAAGAATGCTTTTGGCCCGTTCGTAAATAACCTGGGTCGGCGGCGCGTGTGGCGCGTAATTTTGGTCGCCAGCGCCGCCATCCTCGCCATCGCTCTCATGGCTCGGATGCTGCCAGCCATCGTCGATGGCTTCACGGGTCTGCACTTCGAAGCGGCCCTGCATGTTGGTGACCGCGCCGCGGCCTTTGCTAGGCTGGAGCGTCTTGGCGATCCAGGGCGAATCCTGATCGGGAGGAGTGTTTTTATCGCGCATGATTGCTCTTTAAAATACTGTATATACATACAGTATAAGCAGATGGCGATCATTTGCTCAATGCAAGGGCTAGTCTTGTTACAAATAAAAAAATAGGTGCTGCGTTCAACGCTGCGCAAATAGCGCCCGATACGCGCTGGGCGAGGTTTGATATGCCCGATTGAAGTGTTGACGCAGTGATACCGCGCTGCCGAAGCCCACATGCTGCGCGATCTCCTCGATCGGTTGTTTCGTCGTTTCCAGCATTCGCTGCGCGTAGGCCAGACGCTGGCCTAGTAGCCACTGCCCGACCGTCATTCCTGTTAGTTCACGAAAGCGGCGAGTGAAATTGCGTCGGCTCATGGCGACGCGTTCGGCCAGTGTATCAAGGCAATGCGGCTGGCTCAGATTGGCCACCGTCCAATTTAGCAAGTCGGAAAGCCGGTCGCCGCCGCGCCCATCATGCAGTGGCTGCTCAATGTACTGCGCCTGCCCACCCTGCCGGTGTGGTGCGACCACCAGTCGCCGTGCTACGCGATTGGCAATTTCCGCGCCATACCAGCGGCGCACCAGATGCAAGCAGCAATCCAGTCCGGCGGCCGTCCCGGCGGAGGTGACGAGTTGTCCGTCATTTGCTTCCAGATACAACACGTCCGGCACCAGCGTTACACGCGGATAGCGCTTGGCAAATATCTCAACACTGCTCCAGTGCGTGGTGGCTTGACGGCCGTCCAGCACGCCAGCTTCCGCCAATACGAATGCGCCCAAGCATAACCCGACCACCGTCGCTCCACGCGCGTGGGCAAATCGCACAGCTTCCAGCATCGGCTCGGGCGGCCGCTCCTGCGGGTCTCGCCAGGACGGCACGATCACAACATCGGCGTGGGCGGCGTCTGCAAGTGTCAGTTCGGTTTGCATAGCAAATCCCCCATTGGTGCGCAGAGTGCCTCCCACGGTGGGCTCTGCCGCGCAAATGCGTAATCGGTAGGACGGCAGTCCGGCCCAGGCACGGTCTTCAAATACCAGGCAGGGCACCGACAGGTGAAACGGGCTGATGTCGTTAAACGCCAGAACGGCGATTTCCTTGGGTTGCATAGGTTTTTTTACTGGTGAGTGGGTGAGTGCTGCGTTTTATGATGCTTGGCCCAATGTCATCGTATATTGTCCTATGGGCCACTGTCGGAAAGCATAGCGCCGAACTAAGATTCCGTCCACGGGTTGCCGATGCTCCCGAGAAACCAGAAGAAGTAAACCCAAAAGGAATCTGACCATGCCTACCATTCAAAAACGCGCCCTGATCGTGATCGATGTACAAAACGAATACTTCACCGGCGACTTGCCCATCGAGTACCCGAACCCGCAGGAGAGCGTCGTCAATGTCGGCCTCGCCATGGATGCAGCACGCGGCGCCGGAATTCCGGTCATCGTGGTGCAGCAGACCTCGCCAAGCAACTCGCCGCTGTTCGCCATCGGCACGGATGGCTGGCAACTACATCCGGTGGTGGCGTCGCGCCCGCATGAGCACTATCTGCGCAAGACGCTGCCGAGCGCCTATTCCGAGACAGATCTGGCGCAATGGCTCCAGGCCAACGGCATCGATACCTTGACGGTGGTCGGCTACATGACCCACAACTGCGATGCGTCTACGGTCAACCACGCGTTGCACAATGGCACCGCTGTCGAGTTCCTGCATGACGCATCCGGCACCGTGTCGTATCTGAATCAGGCGGGCTATGCGAGTGCAAAAGATATTCATCGCGTCTTCAGCGTAGTGCTGCAATCACGATTTGCAGCGGTAATTTCGACACAGGAATGGGTTGATAGCGTCAGGTCGGGCGCGGCGCCGGTGCGCGACAGTATCTATAAATCTAACCAGCGCGCGCGCGGCCTGATGCAGGACGATGTGACGCGGCGGGCGCCACCGGCCTAATTTACTTGTTACTTACTTTGCGTTATTCAACAATATGTCGTTATAGGTTTTTTTATCTTTGTCCTGATTATCCAAAGCTTGGCCGGGATCGATAAACTTCACCGGAATGTTGTGGAAAGCGTCGGGGAGTTTCTTGCTGGTGGGAATGAAATCCTGATCGGCCAGAATCTGTTGCCCCTCGCCGAAAAGGAAGTCGTAGAAGAGTACGGCGGCGGCAGGATGCGGCGCTTTCTTCATCATGGCCGCAGCACTGAATTGACCCAGCACCGGTTGCAAATACAGCGATTCGATAGGCGCGCCTTTTTTCTTCAGCGGCGCCACGCTCCAGCTATAAATCGATAAGCTGACCGGCACTTCTCCGGAGGCGGTCAGCGCTGCCAGCAGCGAGTGTCCTTTGCGGAAAGACATGCCGTTGGTTGCGACGATATCGGTAAACAACTTGCGCGCTTTTTGTTCGCCGATGGCAGCGACCAGACCGCCGAACCAGCCATAATCGTTGGCTTCCACCACCAGCTTGCCTTTCCATTTCGGATTGAGCAGGTCGTCATATGTTGTGGGCAGATCTTCTTTTTTGACCTTCTCGGTGTTGTAGGCGCCAATCCAGATATCGCGCGTCATGCCAACCCATTCCTTATGGCTCGGAATGGCCTCGGGCATGATATCGGCCAAGAACGGCGATTTGACTTCTTGCAGCAATTTCTCGCGGTGCAGCGCTTCCTGCTCCGGCGCATTGTTTTGCACGACATCGACTTCATAACGCGAGCCGCGTGCTTCAGTGATGACGCGCTGCAGGATCGTTTCGGAATCCGCGCGCCAGCTTTTGACTTTGATGCCGTATTTTTTGGTGAATGCCGCTTCCACCACGCTCAGCGCAGGGTAAGCCTGATAAACCGATACTTCGCCTTCTTTTTGCGCCGCAGCCAGCAGCAAGGCATTGCGATCGGCGCCCTGATAGGTCGCAAAATCCAAACCTGTCGGTGCGCCCATCGCCGCGATTGAACTCCCTGCCGCCAATACGAATGCCGAAATTTTTATTAACAACTTAGTCATGCTTTGTCTCCTCATTATTTTTATGACGCCGGGGTTGCGCGCCGTCTCATGGGTATGCAGCTAGTGTTTTTTTTATTAACGTTTTTATCAACGTTTTTATTAATGTTTATTCAGTTTTAATTTTTGCCTGAACACCTTTGGCCTTTCTCCGCAGGTATTCGAAATTGATGGTGTATTGCTCCGGCCGCGTAATTGCCTCACACGATTCTTGTATGACCTGCGGCGAAAACTCTTCGCCGATGCCGCCGGAGGCTTCTGCCAGCAACTGAATCTGGCAGGCGCTCTCCAGCAGGATGGAGAGGATGGTCGATTCTTCTACCGTCGCGCCGACGACCGCTACGCCATGATTGCGCATCAGCACCGCTTTGCACGGCCCCAATGCGCGCGCCACGCCGGCGCCCATATCCTTGGTGCGGATCAACGCGATGGTATCGGTGTAGTAAGGCAGGCCATCGGCGAAACAGGTGGAGGGTTGACTGATCTGGCGCATCTTTTTGCCGGTCGCCGATAGCGCCACGGCATGGGTCGGATGCACGTGGATGACGCTGTTGACGTCGGGCCGCACTTTGTAGATTTCGGAATGGATGAACACTTCGCTGTGGCGGCGTCCGCCGCCGCCGATTTTGTTGCCTTCCAGATCGCAGGTGACGATATTTTCCATGGTGATTTCATCGAAGCCGTAGCTGTGCGGCTTCATGATGAAAAGCGATGGATTGCCGGGAACGCGGATGGAAACATGGCCGCGCGTCAGGTCGCCCAGTCCTTGCGCTTCCAGGATCAGGCCGGCGTCGATCAGGTCTTGTTTCGCTTTGTTTAAAGCGACCTCGTCAGTGGTGCGCTCTAATGTCGTGTTGTCTGAAGTCATAGCTTCCTTATAAAAATGATTCAACCGGGTTTTCTGGGGGCACCTCCGAGGTAAAATTTAAAGCACTAGCTGGCCCGCTTCAGATGCCCGGGTCCTTCAAAAACTTTAATCAAATCGTCGGCGATGGGTGAGTATTTGGCGTGGGTGCGCAGCATGAAGCTGGAGAACCCATCGCTGTTGTGATGCTTGTCTTTTTCGTTCGGCAGATCAATGCAGCGGTTTTTCTCCGCATCGCGTACTGTCCCCATCGGATCTTCTCCGTTTTCTATTTTTTTGAGTTCGCGTCGCAATACCTTGCGGTACATGGCGATACCTTTATCGGACGATCCCAGGTTTTCCCGGGTACGGTCGGCGATGGCGCCCTGTGTGATCCAGGCCATCATATCCTGATTATCGACGCCTTCGACGATGAAATCGCCATGCTCATCCTTGTAAGGCACATCGTACATATGGACGCCTTGGTACAGGTGCTCTGGAACCACCGCGCCTTTGGGTGGAATGTAAGCGTTGTACCAGTAATGCATGGTGTGTTCGTTGTCGACCGGCACCCGGATCTGGAATGAATAATAGCGTGTTTTCTCGCCGCCATTGCCGACCGCAAGAATGGTCGGGAAGATGATCGGATGACCGATGACCCAGTCGTCCGAATCCTCGGAATGGCCTTCCAGCAGGCGGTGCTTGGTGAGGCCGTATTCGAATTCCTTGAAATCGATATTGATGTGTTTGGCGCTGATGGCAACCTTGACGCCTTCCTGTTCCTTCTGGAATTCATAGTGATGGCCATGCAGCCATTCGGTATGGATCGGGTCCATCGAATTTTCCATGATCTGTAGCCAATTGATCGGCAGCAGGACTTGTCCCAGCATCTTGATGGAGCCTTCGGCAACGAAGCCGTCGAAGCGTGGCAGCAGCGGCGCCGGCAGCGGCCCCATGTACGCGAACAGCAAGCCGCCGAGTTCTTCCACCGGATAGGCGGTGGTCCCAACCTTTTCGCGGAACGATGGATTGTCCGGTTCGTTCGGCTGGTTCAGGCATTTCCCGGCCTGATTGAATTCCCAGCCGTGGTAAGGGCAGCGAATGCCTTCCTGGGTTGGAATGCCGTGTAAAAACGAAGCACGCCGATGCGGACATTGTTCCGCGATCAGGCCGCGACGCCCTTGGCGGTCTCTGAATAAAATCAAATCTTCGCCGAGAATGCGGACCTGCTTGGTCCAGGCTTTTTCCAGTTCCACGGCCGCTGCGATCGGATGCCAATAACGGCGCATCAGATTGCCCATTGGCGTGCCTGGCGTGATTTGGGTCAGTAAGTCGTTTTGTTCTGCTGTGAGCATTTTTGCATTCCTTCTGGTCGGGATGGTCAAAATCTGCTTGCGCGTGCGCCTCCGCTGTGGCAAGTTTTTTTGATATTATTCTTAGGTGCCGAAGTTGTCAACGCATGCACTATTATTTTATTTCCCTGCTGGGAATATTCTTTTTATCTCCTAAATAGCCTATAAAATATGGCCGTATGCTATATTTTCACAAAATTTCGATATCGGGTTCTTTATCGTTATATGTAATATTTATATTAGGTACCGAAGTTGAAAAAATTCACCAACATCCAAAGCGACCCCCGTGCCGATATGCCGGCTTTGCTGCGCGAAGCCGATCCCAATGAGCGCATGGCGCATTTGATCAAACTGGCATCGCGCGCCTTGTCGCGCGGGCTGCAGACGCGTCTGCGCAAACACGCGATTTTGTATGGTCACTGGACCTTGCTGCGCATTCTCTGGCGGGTCGATGGCATGACGCAGCGCCAGTTAAGCGAACAGGCCGGCGTGACGGAGCCGACGGCTTTCGGCGCCTTGCAGGCGATGGAAAAACTGGGATTCGTTACGCGCCGAAAAATGCCGGATAACGGTAAGCAGATCCGTATTTTCCTGACGCCCAAGGGCGCCGCATTAAAGGCCTTGATCGTTCCCGCAGCCGAGGAGTGCAATCGCATTGCACGGGCCGGCATCCCCGACAACGACCTGGAAGTGACGCGCCGCACATTACTGAGCGTGATCGAGAATCTGGTTGCCGATGATCTTTTGATGTCCGAGCTGGCCGATGATCAATTGCAAGAGGAAGCCAAAGCCGGCAACAAGAAAGCCGCCGGCCCCCGCAGTGCAAAACGCAAGGACGCCGCATGAATCCGGCAGCGCGAATCAATATCGGCATCGTCGGTCTGGGCGCTGCCGGGCGTGCTTTTTTGTCGGCAATTCTGGGACATGCCGATTTCAATCTGGTCGCGGTGACGGAGCCGGTGGCGCAAGTCAGAGCCGATGCGCTGTCGGGTCACGCGGCGGCGGCTTACGACGCGCTGCCGGAAATGCTGGCGCATCCCGGCCTCGACGCCGTCTACATTGCATCGCCTACCGATCTGCATCCCGAGCACGTCATGCAGGCATGCGCGGCCGGCAAGCATGTGCTGGTTGAAAAACCGATGGCGGTGAATCTGGATCAGGCCAGGGCGATGGTGCAAGCCATGGAACAGGCCAGCCTGGTGCTGCTGGTCGGCCATTCGCACGGCTACGATCTGCCGATCCAAAAGATGCGCGAGATCATCGCCGGCGGCACGCTCGGCCGGGTGCAGATGGTCAATACCTGGTGTTATACGGACTGGATTTATCGTCCGCGCCGGCCCGATGAACTGGATAACGATCAGGGCGGCGGCGTGACTTACCGGCAGGGTTCGCATCAGTTTGACATCATCCGGCTGCTGTGCGGCGGCAAGACCCGCAGCGTGCGCGCAAAGACCTTCAATTGGGATCCGCAACGCAGCGCAACCGGCGCGCATATCGTGTATCTGGATTTCGAAAACGGCGCCGCGGCGACCGCGGTTTACAACGGCTACGGCCGTTTCTCCACCATGGATCTGGGTTTTCCTGTGTCGGAATGGGGCTTTATGCAGCCGCCGGAAGAGCGGCCGGCGCTGCTGCGTTCGGTGGCCGGATCGTCACCCGAAGCCGAGCTGCTGGCGAAACAGAAGCGCGCCAGGAATGCGATTCCCGCCAGTGCGCCGTATCAGCCGTTTTTCGGCCTGACTGTGGTGAGTTGCGAGCGTGGCGAGATCCGTCAATCGCCGACGGGCTTGATAGTCTATTCCGAACAGGGCCAGATCGAAATCACATTGCCGGCCGAGCGCTCGCCGCGCGATCTGGTGATGAGCGAGTTCAGCGCCGCCATTAGCGGCCGTGCCGCGCCGGTGCATAGCGGCCGCTGGGGTTTGGCCAATCTTGAGATATGTGCGGCGGCAATCCGTTCCTCGCAAAGCGGGGGAGACGTGCTGCTTGAAGAGCAGGTCGGGCTGCCCGAACCCGGCTTTCCAGCTTGAAAATTAAGTAGAGAGGGATGAAATGATGTCGTTGCTAGTACAGAAAAAAACGCAAATCGCGCAGGATATATTTTTGTTCGAACTGGTGCAGCGCAATCATGCCGATTTGCCACCCTTCACCGCCGGTTCGCATCTGCTGGTATTGACGCCTAGAGGATTGTCGCGCCGCTATTCAATCTGCAATGCGCCTTCCGAGCGCCACCGTTATGTGATCGCTGTGAAACGCGATGCAGCCGGCAGCGGCGGTTCGGTCAGCCTGGTCGATAGCGTGCAGGCCGGCGAACTTCTGCATGTATCGATGCCGTATAACTACTTCCCGCTGGAGGCAGATGCCAGCAGCCATTTGCTGATCGCCGGCGGCATCGGCATCACGCCGGCGCTTGCCATGATGCGCGATCTGATCGAAAAGAAAGCCGATTTCAAATTGATCTATTGCACCCGTTCGCCTGAGACCACGGCCTTTCTCGACGAACTGTCCGCGCCCGAGTTGGCAGGGCGCGTGTTGATACATCATGATTACGGAGATCGCGCGCGTTCGCTGGACATCGCGCCGTTGGTGGCGCAGCGCAACGGTGAAACGCATATTTATTGTTGCGGCCCGCGTCCGCTGATGGATGCCGTGCGCGCGCAGACCAGGCATTGGCCGCACGCTGCGGTGCATTTCGAAGACTTCGGCACCAGCGAGCATCCAGAACAAAGCGGCGAAAAATCATTTTCCGTGCGGCTCGCCAAGAGCAATAAAACGGTGGAGGTCGCTGCCGGCGTGAGCATTCTTTCTGCATTGCGTTCGCAGGGTGTGGCAGTGCCGAGCTCATGCGAGAGCGGTACTTGCGGCGCCTGCCGGACCACGCTGATTTCCGGCGTCGGCGAGCATCGCGACTATGTGCTGGATGACGATGAACAGGAAACGGAGATCATGATCTGCGTGTCGCGTGCGCGTAGTGATGTGCTGGTGCTTGATTTGTAATTGGCGATCTCAGCAATACAATAATTAGTCAAAAATGGACGCGGCGCTCGCCGAGTTATTGAAAGAGCATTTGCCAGAGGCGTTGGCCGGGCGTTAGGTATTTGAGAACGCTGTTGCTTGGCTGGCCGAGGGGCGGACGGCCAGATATCGGTTTTCTCGGCAAATCAACAAAACAATGAACTATCTCTCTCCAGTTGCGTCAATATCCGTGCCGATGTTGCCGGTTGTGAACTAAATTTAAAGTGGGGGGAGCAGGTCAATGTCGAGTACAAATAACTAAAACAAAAAACATCTGCTGGCAGCCTTACCCGATCCCGAATTCAAGCGTTTCTCCCCCTATCTGGGGTTGATTCCGATGCGGCTTGGCGATGTGCTTTATGAATCCGGCGGCAGGGTGATTACATTTATTTCCCGACGACCTTAATCGTCTCTTTGCATTGTTTTCCGTTAGAACAGCTATTAACCGCGCACGCTGTGCATGGCGTCGGGCCTTTACTTTTAATCGTTGTTAAAAAATGTGGGGATTACCTCCCCCCACTGTCGCATATTTATGCTCGCTCCGCTCTGTGCGTTAGCCCACAGAGCATAGCGGGTTCTTTCAAGCTACATCCTTAACTATAAAGATTGCGTCCTCAGTTACCTCTGAAAATAACTATGATAAATAATAAAATTTTTCCGTTTGCCTTGTTCGCATTAAGCCATATCGTCTTTGCCGCAGAGCTACCTAGCGCTGGCAGCCAGTTGCAGCAAATTCCCCCTGCGCCAGTACCGCACATTGCTCCGCCGAGAGTTGAATTGAGGGATAGCGGCGCGCCGGCCGTTGCCGAATCCGGCAGTGAGAAAATCGTCGTCAGCAGCCTGCAAGTGACTGGCGAGAAGGCCTATTCCGAAGCTGTCCTGCTCGCAGTCACCGGATTTAAACCGGGCAGCGAACTGACGCTTTCCGATTTGCGCGCCATGGCGGCGAAAATCGCGGATTATTATCATACGAATGGCTATTTCGTCGCCCAGGCCTACTTGCCGGCGCAGGATATCAAAAACGGCGTGGTGGCCATCGCAGTGATCGAAGGGCAATACGGTCAGATCAAGCTACGCAATGAAACCACTATCTCCGACGCTCAGCTCAACAATCGGCTCGGTGGCCTTAACAGCGGCGATCCGGTCGTTTCCGCGCCGTTGGAGAGTCGTCTTTTACTGCTCTCGGACCTGCCAGGCGTGAAAGTGAAATCCACACTGACGCCCGGCGCTTCCCCCGGCGCATCCGATCTGCTGGTCGATGTGACGCCGGGGCCGAGCGTCTCCGGCGAGGTCGATGCCGACAACGCCGGCAACCGCTATACCGGGGAGAATCGCGCCGGTGCGACCATCAATCTCAACAATCCGACCGGTCATGGCGACCTCGCCTCATTGCGGGCAGTGACCTCGGGACCCGGGCTGCACTATGTCCGTGCTTCGTACCAGATACCATTCGACAAAGTCACAGTCGGCGTGGCGTACAGCTACCTCGAGTATGCATTGGGCCGCGAGTTCGAGGCCCTGCACGCCCACGGCACCGCGAAAGTCGCGAGCGTCTTCGGCAGCTATCCGCTAATCCGCTCGCGCAACAACAATCTCACTATCCAAGTCGCCTATGACGATAGAACGTTTCAGGACAAGATCGACATCATCCCGTCGGTGACCGACAAGAAGGCGCATGTACTAATGGAGAGCCTATATGGCGATTCGCACGACACGATCGGCGGCGGCGGCCAGAATGCCTATTTTCTGACGCTGTCCGAAGGCAAGCTCGACATACAAACGCCCGACGCACTGTTTGCCGATTCGCTGACGGCGCACACCAACGGTCAATACAACAAGGCCAGTTTCAGCCTGATGCGCTTGCAACACGTGACCGACGCGGTTTCGCTGTACGCCTCGGTCATCGGACAAATTGCGTCGAAGAACCTCGATGTTTCGGAAAAAATGGAACTGGGCGGCATGTATGGCGTACGGGCCTATCCGGAAGGCGAAGCCTATGCGGATCAGGGTTACATCATGACGCTTGAAGCCAGGCTGAACTTGCCGAAATTTTCGGAAAGACAGGTGGGACAGATGCAATTGATCGGTTTTGTCGATACCGGCTACGTCACCGTCAACAAGAATCAGTGGGTCGACGGAAGCAACAGCAGGAGACTCAGCGGTGCAGGGGTGGGATTCAATTGGTGGGATGTCAATAATTTTTCGATCAAGGCTTATTACGCGCATAAGCTGGGTAGCGAAATGGCCACGTCGGCGCCGGACTCGTCTGGCAGATTCTGGATACAGGTCGTGAAATATTTCTGAATAATATTTCCGAGTACGCCGAGCGGAAGCGCATCGCTATTTCGCAAAAGAAGTTAAGAATTTTGGAGTCATACAATGAACTGTATCTACCGATCGATCTGGAACAACAAGAGCGGGACCTTTGTCGCCGTCTCAGAAAATACCAAAAGCGCCGGCAAGAAAAATAGCCTCACACAACGATGCGACGCTACCAGTGCACCGCTGATCCTGAAAGCCGCGGCAATTTCGCTGATGATGGCGTTTGGGGCCAATGTTTATGCATTACCGGCCGGTGGCGTTGTAGTGGGAGGAAGCGCCAACGCCAGCATCAGTAGCAGCGCAAGCACAACGACCATCACCCAGTCGGCGCCGAGTGCGGTGATCAATTGGTGGAGCTTCAGCATCGCGCCCGGAGAGGCGGTTCAGGTTTTGCAATCCAACAGCAGTATGGTTTTACTCAACAGAGTGCAGGGCCCGGATCCGTCGAGCATCCTCGGCAGTATGTCGGCCCAAGGCAAAGTATTTCTGGTGAATCCGAATGGCATCCTGTTCGGCCAGGGCGCGCAAGTCAATGTAGGCGGGCTGGTCGCGTCAACGCGTGACATCAGCGATAACGACTTCATGGCCGGCAACTATAAATTCAGCGGCGCCGGCGGCGGTACGGTCGTCAATCAGGGATCGATCAACGCAGACGGCGGTTATGTCGCGCTGCTGGGCGCCAGCGTCAGTAATGAAGGCGTGATATCGGCCAGACTCGGCACGGTGGCGCTGGCTGCCGGTAATGCCATCACGCTGGACGTCGCCGGCGACGGTCTACTCAATGTGACGGTCAACGAGGGCGCGGTAAACGCGTTGGCGCAAAACGGCGGTCTGATCCAGGCCGATGGCGGTCTGGTGCTGTTGACTGCGCAGGCGGCAGGGAGTTTGCTGCAAAGTGCCGTCAACAACACCGGCGTGATCCGGGCGCAGACAATCGAAAATCGCAGCGGCACGATCAGGTTGCTGGGCGGAATGCAAAACGGCGCCATGAACGTCGGCGGCACGCTGGACGCCAGCGCGCCCAACGGCGGTGACGGCGGTTTTATCGAAACCTCGGCGGCGCACGTGAGCATTCAGGACAGCGCCCTGATCACCACCCACTCGGCGCAAGGGCTGACCGGCACCTGGCTGCTCGATCCGGTGGATTACACCATCGCCGCAACGAACGGGGATATCACTGGCGCCCAACTGAGCGCCAACCTCGTCAATAACAATGTCACCATTCTGAGCAGTTCCGGGGCGGCCGGCACCGGCGGCAATATTAATGTCAGCGACACCGTCAACTGGTCGGCCAACAAGCTCACCCTGAACGCTCAGAACAACATTTACATCAATGCGCCGATGACCGGGACAGGCACCGCCTCGCTGGCGCTGCTATACGGCCAGGCTACCGTTGCCTCGGGTAATTTGAGCCAGTACTTCGTCCTGGCGCCGGTGACGCTGCCGAGCGGTAATAATTTCAGCACCACGCTGGGTTCGAACGGCGCGCCAACCAATTACACCGTCATCAATAGTCTGGGCTCGCAGACCAGCATCAGCGGCGCCGACCTGCAGGGAATGAGCGGCAATCTGGCCGGCAACTACGCGCTGGGCAGCAATATCGACGCTAGCGCCACCAGCGGCTGGAACGGTGGACTCGGCTTCAATCCGGTGGGCTCGATCGGAACTCCCTTCAGCGGCAACTTCGACGGCCTGGGCCACACCATTACTAATCTGACGATCGCGCGACCGCTCGCAAACAACGTTGGTTTGTTCGGTTATATGGTCAGCACCGGCGGCTCGATGCTGAAAAACGTCACGTTGGCGGGCGGCAGCGTGACCGGCGGCGCCTACGTCGGCACTCTGGCGGGGCATGTCACTGGCGATATCTTCAACAGCCATTCCGCGCAAGCAGTCATTGGCAGCACCTCGCCGGACACCTATGCCGGCGGCCTGGTCGGATGGGTCACCGGTAACCTCAGTTACGACTCGGCGTCGGGCGCGGTAACGGGAAGCGGCAGCTATGTCGGCGGCCTCGCGGGTTGGGTCACCGGCAATATTGTCTGCTGCTCGGCCACCGGTCCGGTGACCAGTAGCGGTAGTTATACCGGTGGTCTGGTGGGGTGGATCACCGGCGATATGAGCAGGGTCTACGCGACCGGCAACGTGAGCGCCACCTCGCTCTATGCCGGCGGACTGGCGGGCTGGGTCACCGGCAATACCAGCAACAGTTACGCTACCGGGTCGGTGGCCACGGCCGGCGGCGATGTGGGCGGCCTGATCGGATGGAATGACGGCAACATCAGCAATACCTACTCGGCGGGCGCGGTCAGCGGCGCCGTTCCGGTTGGCGGGCTGGTCGGATTCATGAACGGTGGCGTCGTTAGCAATAGCTTCTGGGATACCACGACTTCAGGTCAAAGTCTCAGTGCCGGCGGCGTCGGCGCCAGGGGCATGACCACGCTCCAGATGATGCAAGAGATTAATTTCACCAGCGCCACCCCAGCCAACACGCCATTGAGTCCAGCCTGGGACTTCACCAATATCTGGACCATGGTGCAGGATGGCGCGACCTATCCGAGCCTGCAAGCTTGTCTGGCGCCATCGACTTGGACGCCGGTGCCGCAGATTGCACCGGCATTGGCATCGGCATCGACACCGGCATTCACATCGGCATTGGTATCGGCATTGGGGCCTATCACACGTGATTACACGCCGCCGGTCGAAATGGAGAATGAGCAGTTCCTCTCGCCGACGACCGTCGTGATGGCAGACGTCGGGCCGGAACTGGTATCGCTCGCTCCACCATTGCCGCCGCCTGCTGTCGCGCCGGAAATCTTACCCGTCATACCGGCCCCGCAGCCTAAGCCCTATGTGGCGCCGTATCGCCGACCAAAACAAGAGCGCAATTGAGCGCCGCATATTCCGCCGCGCCGGTACTGAAACAGCTGTGGCGGGGCCGCGCCAAACGCATTCTCCTGGTCCTGCTGGCGCTTGGGTTCGGCACGCAATTGGCAATGGCGTCGGGCGATATCGCGCCGTTATCCGGTGCGGCATTGTCAGTGCCATCGGCGCAACCAGCGCACGTTAGTTTCGGGCTGGAAAAGGCCTCCCAGGATGCACGCAACCTGGCGGACTGGATCACCGCTTCGAACGATAATTACGGTATGCCGTTCGTTATTGTGGATAAGAAACAAGCGAAAGTATTTGTATTCCATCCGGACGGCCAGCTCCGTGGCGCCTCCTCCGTGCTGCTGGGCCTGGGACGGGGCGATGCGTCCGTCCCAGGCATTGGCGAGCGGAAGTTATCGAGCATTCGTCCCGATGAACGCACCACGCCGGCGGGGCGCTTTGTGGCCGCATTGGCCCGCGATCTCAGGGGCGCAGAAATTCTCTGGGTCGACTACGATAGCGCCATCGCCATGCATCCGGTCGTGACGACCAACGCTAAAGAACGCCGCACGCAACGTCTGGCGTCGGCATCGTTACTGGACAAGCGGATTACCTATGGATGTATCAATGTGCCGGCGTACTTTTATAAAAACGTCGTGAGTCCGACTTTCAAGGGGACTAGTGGCATTGTGTATGTGCTGCCGGAAAGCAGATCGATGCAACAAGTTTTTATCTCGTATGTCTCGGCCCCGCACACGCAATAGCATACGGATCGTTGGGTGGTGTCGGACCAGTACCAGTTTTCGAGTCGCCGCTGGTGGATGAAAAGGGCGAGCAAACCGGATGATCCGATTCGGCATGTGTCACCCGCCGGCCGGATTAAATTTATATGTCGCCTCAGGGATTACGGAATTAACCAAGGCGGTCATGCCGTGGTTACTGACGATGCTGCTGTTTCTAGTGCTGATTACTTATATTCCGCAGATCACGATGGTATTGCCGAATTTGATCTATCAATAACGTATCGCTTGAACTCACTTCGATTTTCTTTTCATGCCATTGCAGCCTCTGCAATGGCATGTTTATGCGAAATAAATGAATAAATGCGTTTTGTCCTATAAGAGCAATCTTACGAATTCTTTGAATACAAATAGCACGCATCTGCAAGCCGCTAGTAGTACCGATTGACTGATAAGGTTTACAGGTTGCCACCAATTACATTTGGATGGCGTTCCTTAATTAACACAGTCAATCGGGAGCAATACATTGAACCCCTCTTCAATTTCTGTTACGTCAGCAAGGCCCGTGTCGTACTTCGCCGCATCCTTTCTCCAACCGCCGGCAACACCAGACGACCAAACCTTGGATGCACAGGGCGACCAGCGCATATCCTATTCGAAAGCACTGGACGACGAGATAAGCGTATTTGAACGTAGCGACAAATTTAAATCGTACAAGGAAGAATTCATTTCGGAACTCAATTTCTTGGGCGACTTCGCAGAACGCTATCATGACAGCAAAGCGGTGGTGGAGGAGGTGAGGGAAGCATTCAAGACATTGGAACAACGACTGTTTTATTCAAGCCCTGATTTTTACGGCAAGCATAAAAAAGTTTTGTACGAGGATGGAAAGCGTGCCCTCGACCAACTCATAGCGCTGCTGGGTAACGAGGCGCTTACAGTGGAGTGTCGGCTTGATACCGTGGTGGAACTTGCGAAGAATGTAAAGAGATGCGCCGAACGCGCGGCAACCACTCTGAAGGGGGCCGCGATCAATCTGAATTTGATACTGTGCGGAAATGAAATTTACAGCCTTAAAGAGGAAGTGTTGCGTGCGTTAATACGCGAGTACGCCGAGGAAACCTATCCAGAAGAAAGATTGATGGGTATGGAGATACATTTCGTCAATCTCATAGCCAACGAACTGGCGGATGAGTTCGGCCTTCCCACGTATACAGATGACTTTGTAGATTGGTGCGATGTGAAACCTGAGGAAATTGCGGACTGTAGGAACTATATATTGGAACGGATGACGCCGGCGTTGCTAGCTGCCGCACTGGCCGAGAAATGCCTTTCTAAACTCGACGTGACAATGCAAGATCACTTTGCAACATCACAGAAGGAGAGCTTGGCCGCTGCGTTGCTCCCTCAAACATTAGGGGAAGCGTCGGAAGCCGCCAAGCAGGAGGAGGATACCTCCGCTTCGTTTGCCTATGAGAAATTCGAACATGTGTTGAAGAAAGCCCTGATCCGGATCAACGAACGATGCGGCGATGATGTCGATATATTCCGCTTTATCAGTCCGCTGGATGACGATTATGAGCGTTATAGCATCAATAAAGATGCGACGCTCATTGCGCTGAAAATCCTGCAATCGCTATCGAAGCGCAAACTGACGGAAGACTATTTTCCGAAAGAACTGATCGGATATATTGGGGACGGCGGCACCATTGAACACTATGGCGCGCAGTTGATCTGGGCGACCGAAAGCGCCTTAGAGACCGAGAACGGCATACAGACCGAGAAGTTCATACCAGTTTTGTTTACAGTCGAACACCTGCAGTCTCTTTTTCCGCACAAACTCGAGGAGAGCGTCGCAAGGCTTGCGGTCGCCACTGCCATCAAAAATTCCTCGCCGGCGATGCTGCTGGAAAGCCTGTCCTCAGACTGGCTGGAAAAGGCCGATACGAGTCAGTGGGTCGCCAAAATGGATGGCGAGACATTCTTGCCGTTTATTAAGAAGCATGAAACGACGATTCAAAAACTATCCCTCCGTGATCGTTTCCATGTTGCTCGAGGCATCGTCGCTTCCGGCAGCGTATCGGCGTTCAAGGCATATATAGCGGATAACCCGGATTTGATTGAGGCGAGTGAAAAAGGATTGTTAACTTTGGTGAAGTTTTGGAATGTGACGGCAGTAAATAAGGACAGCGATATGCTCGACGCCGTTGTGAACCTTGTTCTGGAGACAATCGTGCAGTTACGCTCGGCGCCCGAGAACTTCATGGCGGCGATGGCAAGGGGCCTGCACAGCAACGTAAGCTGGGCCGAGAGTACCAAGGGAATGTGTATCACCGCTAGCTTCCATATAGTAGATATCCTGAAAGAACTTTGTGGGAAGGGATACGTTAAGCCATTCCAATTCACGGAACTGTTTGCCTGCAAGGATAAGGCGCAGCGCCCCGGGCTCTCCTCAGCTATGGGTAGTGGAGACAGTACAAAGGTAAGTGTTTTTGGTAATGTCTGGCTGCATGCCGCCAGCAAAGGTGTTTTGTCGTCGAAACAGCTCTTCAAGTTGCTGGACGCTGCTCATGGAGGCCATTCCGCATTATTTCTCGCTTTGCAAAAGAAGGACGTTGCTACGATAACCGCCTTCGGCGTAATCGTCGTGTCAGCTTACAGCATGGGGTTTTTGGACTCGAAACAGGCTGCTGCACTCGTGGCCTACAAGGAAGATTACCCGAGCAGAAAGGCTTTCGGCAACGATGTCATCGAGGCATATGGACAAATCCTCCAGGATATCAACGCCATCGATGCACGCGCGATGAAGTAGTAAATAAGGCACGGGTGCGCCTCACTCGTGCATTGCCGCAATCCTCCCGCCATTCTGCAATATCCATAATCTGCAGTTATGAATATCAATTCAAAATATCAATTTACATAACTTTTTTCGGGTCATATTGTGGCGCTCTTGTATTGGTAAAAAAACCTTTAAGTTTTACCTCGGAGGTGATCCTTCGATACGGGCTATGCCCTAATCAGGACGAACGGTTTTTCTCTAAATTTTCACAAAAACCCGTTCGTCCTGAGTAGGGCATAGCCCGTATCGAAGGATCACCTCAACAGGTAAAACTTAAAGAATGCCCACAGAAAATGATGATGAATTTCATTCACAAAGGCCGACACCATGGATACGCACATTGAATTGAAAACCGGCCTGACGCTGATCGGCGGCGAACTGGTGGAAAGTGAATCGGGCCAATGGTTGGATTCGCTGAATCCGGCCAATGAGGTGTTGATCGGCCGCGTGCCGGCCGGTACCGCCGCCGATGTGCAGCGCGCTTATCTGGCTGCCGAAGCGGCGCAGCCGGCCTGGGCCGCATTGACGCCGACCGCGCGCGGCGGCTATCTGCTGAAAGTGGCGCAGGCGATGCGCGAGCGGGCCGATGAAATTCTGCGTATCGAAGTCATGGATACCGGCAACACCATTACCAAGATGAAGGGCGATGTATTGCAGGCGGCCAAGGCGCTTGAATTTTTTGCCGGCCTCGGCACCGAAATCAAGGGCGAGTCGGTGCCGGCCAGCGCCGATCATCTGCACGTCAGTATTCGGGAGCCGTATGGTGTGGTGGGACGCATCGTGCCATTCAATCATCCGATCAAGTTTGCATCGAATGCGATCGCAGCGCCCCTGATGGCGGGCAATACCGTGATCGTCAAACCGCCGGAACAAAGTCCGTTGTCGGCCGGTATCCTGGCCGAGATTTGCCGCGATCTGCTGCCGCCGGGGGTGGTCAATATCGTGACCGGCAACGGTATGCCGGTGGGCGATGCGATCGTGCGTCATCCCGGCATCAAGCGTATCGCTTTCACCGGTTCGGTGCCGACCGGGATGGCGATCCAGCGCGCCGCCGCCGAGGTGTGCGTCAAGCATATTTCGCTGGAACTGGGGGGGAAGAATCCGCTGATCGTGTGCCCGGATATGGATTCGGACAAGATGGCCGATATTGCGATCGGCGCGATGAATTTTGCGTGGTCAGGCCAGTCCTGCGGTTCGGCCAGCCGTTTGCTGGTGCACGCGTCGCTGTATGAGGCCGTGCTTGAACGGGTGGTGGAGAAGGCTGCCGCATTGCATCTGGGCGATCCGCTGGATGGCAACGCGCAAATGGGGCCACTCAATTCGAAGCAGCATTATGAGCGCGTGTGCGAAATGATTCAGAAGGGTAAAGATGAGAAGGCGCGTTTGATGACCGGTGGCGCGCGTCCGCCAGGCACGCAGTTCGAAAAGGGCTACTGGCTGCAGCCGACGGTGTTTGCCGATGTGACGCCGCAGATGACGATCGGCCGTGAAGAGATTTTCGGGCCGGTGCTGTCGGTCTTTAAATGGCATGACGAACAGGAAGCCATCGAGATGGCCAATTCGACCGATTACGGATTGACGGCTTCGATCTGGACTAACGATATCAAGACCGCGTTCAGAATGGCCAAGGCGGTGCGCTCCGGTTATGTCTGGATCAATGGTGCGTCGGGGCATTTTTATGGCACGCAATTCGGCGGTATGAAGAACAGCGGTATCGGGCGCGAAGAGGGGGTCGATGAGTTGTTGAGTTATACCGAAGTGAAGACGATTCATATTCGGCTGCCCTAGAACACTTCTGTGCGGCGCTCCAATGCACATTCCCGGATTGCTTTTATCAAGAGTTGCGTTTCCGAACTTGGCGCGAAATTCGATCGCATCATCAATCCGGTGGAGCGCGCCATTAGTCCGATCGATTCGTCTTTGCTGTTGGTGGGCGGAGAGAGTTTGATCAGCGCGCCTTGTTCGACGTCGAGTTTCACCGCGCCCCAGGGAACGAACCAGATGGCGTCGCTGCTCATTGTGTAGGTGCGTCCGAAGGAGATCGAGAGGCTTTCGACAAAGTCCGTGAGCGGGCCCATGTTTAAGGCCATTGCCAGCGGTGCGGCGGCGCGGCGGTTGATCGATGTTTTGGGCGGCAGGATCGAGGTATAGCGGCGCGGTTCGTCTTCTGCAGCCAGCGGCGAGCTCAGCAGCGGGTGGCCGGGGCGGACCACCACGACCAGCGGGTCGGCATATAAATATTCGAATGATAATCCGGCCATTTGTTCAGGGTCCAGATGCCGGCACAGCACCAGGTCATGTTCGCCTTCACGCAGTTGGTCCATCAGGTAGCCGGTGGTTCCGGTCAATATACTGACTTGAATATTGGGCACGCGCTGACGAAACAGCATGAGTGCTTGCGGTGCGAATGAGACGGTCATGGCGGGCGTCGCGCCGATTCTGATGACCGGGTTGCCGAGTTTTCCGGCCGAGCCCATGAAGTTGCCGGCTTGCTGTAATGCTTGTACCGCAGCTTCGGCATAGGTGGCGAAAATCTCGGCTTCCGGCGTCATTTCGGCGCCTCTGCGGCCGCGATCGAACAAGCGGATTTTTAATATTTCTTCTAGTTCTTTGATTGTTTTGGAGACGGCAGGCTGCGAGATGGATAGGGATATTGCGGCTTTTTGAAGCGTGGCGTGTTGGGCTACGGCTAGAAAACATTGGAGATGGCGGAATTTGATGCGGCCGTCGATTATTTGCTTTTCCATAACCGTTTCTTAATTCTAAAGGACTGAAAATAGCAGTTTGTATAACTTTTTGCAATTGTTGCTGGTGTGCTTGCGAGAAAGCGCAGCGAGCGGTACCGGTGTACGCGCAAAACGAAAAATACTCACTGCGTTCAGACAATATTTTTCTGATTGTTTTGCACATACACCGGCACCGCTCGCTACGCTTTCTCGCTTCTTTACTTTATTTGATTTCTTCTCTTATTTGCTGTTATAAACGTGGCCTTCCATCCAGGCGATCAGGCGGTACATGATCTGCTTATTGTTTTTCTCCAGCGCCATGGTGTGACCGTTGCCGTAGATCCCGGCTTCAGGTAATACATCGATCGTCACGTCGCCACCCATTGCGTTCAGTTTTTTCTGGAACGCGCGCGAAGCGATCACACGGTCTTCGGCATGGTCGCCGATGACGATGATGATCGGTATCTTGATTAGTTTTTTCATGGCATCCGGTGGAATGTTGTCGAAGGCCGTGACCGAGCTTTCCAGCGCCAGGATGCCCTTGACCAGATCCGGCCGCGCAGCCGCGGTCAGGTAGCCGAGCAGGCCGGAAGATGACCAGGTTTCCAGCACCGCAGGGCCGATCTTGTCCAGCAACGCAGAGTAGGCTTCGACCGATTTGCGGGTTTCGTCCGGGTCGCGATAGGTGCTGACGGTTTGCGGATAATAATTATTGACCGCTTCGATCGGGAATTGCGTATTCGGATACAGTACGCCGAATTTCGGACCCCAGCGGAAGGTGACCCAGGATGATTCGAACGCATAGCGGTTGATCGCCGGTAGCGTGGACGGCGGCGCTTTGCCTAGTTTGACCGCGTTGATCTGGCAAATGTCGGTGCCGGAGCGGCCGGTGTTGACGCGATCCACGCCATAGGTGGCGAAGCCTTCGCGCAGGAATAGCGTCAGCCAGCCTTCGCGTCCATCCGGTGTGGTGTCGTAGAAGCGGGCCGTGTGGCCACCGCCGGAATTGAACAGGATGGGATATTTATAGCGCTGGTGGTATGGGTATTGATAGGTCGAATAGATGTTGTCGACCACAGTCTGGCCGCTCGGCCAGCGCTCGCTGTTGGGATCGCCGCCGTCGTTGGTGGAGCAATTGATGACGTGCCCGCCAGCTTCCATGCTGCCTTGTTTCAGGATCATCAGCGGGCCGGGGCCGTCGTCGGCTTTGGCCGCCGTGCCGGTTGTCAGCAGCAAGGCTGCGGTGAGAGTGCTTAGTGTAGTAAGTGTGGTGAGTGTGGAAATCAGCGGTAGCGTCTTGCCTGCGCCGGAACGGGCTTTAAGCATTTTTTTGTTGTCTCCAAGGGTTTTTTTTTATGGGTGAATCGCCTGCTATTGTACGAGGTGTTGCGAAATCAAGGGCAAGGCGGACTGTTGCGGGCTGTGGCGGATGTTTGTGCGCAGTGAAGTAAAGGGGGAGGTGGACGCAGGCCGCCGGAGGACATGAACGGAGCACAAACATCCG
>JAQGNR010000085.1 GCA_028291765.1 Herbaspirillum sp. | reverse complement strand
GCCCGCAACAGTCTGCCTTGCCCTTAATTTCGCAACAAACCTCTTAGCGGTCTTATTCCATCATGCATCCATCTGACTGACGAACTTGGTATTGAGATAGTTTTCGATCGCTTCGTTGCCGCCCTCGGAACCGTAGCCGCTATCCTTGATGCCGCCGAACGGCAATTCCGGTAAAGCCAGGCCCATATGATTGATGCTGAGCATGCCGCTTTCCACCCGGCTTGCCAGCGCATGCGTCATCGCTGCAGATTTGGTGTAAGCATAGGCCGCCAAACCGTAAGGCAAGCGATTGGCTTCGGCAAACGCCTCTTCCGGATCGTCGAATGGATTAATCAGCGCCACCGGGCCGAATGGTTCCTGGTTCATGGCTTCGGCATGTAACGGCACATGGGTGAGCACGGTCGGTTCGAAGAAATTGCCGACTTCGCCGATGCGTTTTCCGCCCAAGCGCAAATTGGCGCCACAGGTCACAGCCTCGTCGACCAGATGCGTCATCGCTTGGACCCGCCGCGCGTTGGCAAGCGGCCCCATTTTTGTGTCGGCATCCATGCCATTGCCGACCTTGATCTTTTTAGCCGCCGCCACGAACGCATCGACAAACTGATCGAACACGCCGCTCTGCACGATAAAACGCGTGGGCGCAACGCAGACCTGTCCGGCGTTGCGATATTTGGCCGCAGCCAGATTTTTAACCGCGGCGGCGATATCGGCATCGTTGAATATCAAAGCCGGCCCATGGCCGCCGAGTTCCATGGTGGCGCGCTTCATGTGCAAGCCGGCCAATGCGGCAAGTTGCTTGCCGACCGGCGTGGAGCCGGTGAAAGAAATTTTCTTGATGATGGGCGATGCAATCAAGTAGCCGGAGATTTCCGATGGAATCCCGTAAACCAGATTGACCGCGCCGGGCGGCACACCGGCATCGACGAATGCGCGGACCAATTCGGCTGGCGATGCGGGTGTTTCTTCAGCCGCCTTGACGATGATCGAGCAGCCCGCAGCCAGCGCAGCAGAAAGCTTGCGGACCGCCTGATTGATTGGAAAATTCCATGGCGTGAATGCCGCCACCGGACCGACCGGTTCTTTGATGACCATCTGGTAGACATGCGGCACGCGCGCCGGAATCAAGCGGCCATATGCACGCCGCGCTTCTTCGGCAAACCAATCGATCATGTCGGCTGCAGCCATGGTTTCCATCCGCGCTTCAATCAGCGGTTTGCCTTGTTCACGGGTCATCAGCCATGCAATCGTTTCGACGCGGTCGCGCAAAAGCTGAGCGGCTTTGCGCATTATTTTCGAGCGCTCGAATACGCCCGTATTGCGCCAGGCATCGAAGCCGCGTTGCGCTGCGGCCAGAGCGGCATCGAGGTCGGCCGGCCCGGCGTGTGGAATCGTACCGATGGTTTCGCCGGTGCTTGGGTCCAGCACCGGGAGCGTGCGCCCGCTGGCGGCTGCTTGCCATTTGCCATCGATTAATAATTGGACATCTGGATAGGTCTGAAAAGTCATGGTTGCTCGCTATGAAAAACGTCGAAATTAAATAAAGCTGTCACTAGAAAACTGCCGGATGCCGCAACGGCAGCGCCATAGGCTCGCCTATCATATTCTCAACAGGAAATTCTTTCCCGATCGGGCATGGCGAAAGCGCCCGTCGGCGCTATAGGACATTCACGTAAGCCGTTGTAGGCGTCACAAGAAAAAAAACGGTTTCGCAACCATTTGTTACAACAGTTATCTATTTGCTGTATCCGAACCCATGCCTTGAGTGCGTTACTGATATGCATACGATTCTAATAAAACGCATATGTAATTTTGCATAAAAGAAAGATGGAAGGAGCAGCATGAGACACCTATCGATCGTCACCAGGGGCGCTATTTCTGCTGGGGTTGCGACCGCTGTTGCGACCGCTATTGCAACATTGGTCTCCGGTTGCGAGAACCCGCCGCTGCCGCCCGATATGTCTGAGCCTGCGCCGCAGCAATACACCCAATACAGTACCGAAGCACCGCCGCCCGATACCGCCTATCCCTATCCTGACCAGTCTTTCGAGAGCGTCTATATCGATCCCCCGCTGGATCAACCGCCGCCGGTCAGAATCGATTGGGCGCCGCCGCCGATGCTGGAAGAGGAAATGCCGCCGCAGCCATATCCCGATGCGATCTGGACCGGCGGTTACTGGGTCTGGCAAGACAACTGGGTGTGGGCGCGCGGCCGCTGGTCGCTGCCGCCGCGCCGCGATTATCGCTGGGTTCATCCGTACTATGAACATCGCGGCGATTCGGTAATCTTTATCGGAGGCTTCTGGGCCGCGCCGGGTGTGTCTTTCCACAGGCCGCCGCCAAATATCAATATCCCATTAGGCCGGGTCCGCCCCGGGGTGACCCGTGGTCCGCGTCCGGTCGGCCCCGAAGGTGCGTTCATGCCGCCGCACGGTTCGCGCCGCGGTGAAATCCGGCCTACGCAAGCGCCGCAACCTCAGGGGCCGCAACAGCAACGCGTTCGTCCTCCCGATCAGGATCGTGAGCGGGTTTCACCTTTACCTCCGCCTTCGCCTCCGCCTTCACCTCCGCCTTCGCCTTCGGCGCCTGCGGCAGGGATGCGCGCTCCTGTCGACGTGAACGTGGCGCCGCCACCGGTGCGCCCGAACGATATCGGCCCGGGACCACGGGAGCGTCTTCAGGTGCGTCCATCGGCAAACACAATACCGCCGCCGGAGCGGCAGCGTCCGCCACGTCCGCAGCAGCAGGTAACTGTGCCAGGCGCACCGCAAGCGCCACGCGATGGCGGGCAAGAGGCAGCCGAGCGCGCGCGCGCGATGCAGCAACATCTATCGCAACCACCGGTTCAACCCCTGCGGCCGCAGCATCCCCAGCCGCAGATTGAGCAAAATGCGCCGCCGCACGCGGCACCGCCGAGAGTAAGTCCGCCGCCCGCCGTAAGGCCCCCTCCTGCGCCAAGAGCGCCGGCCCAGAATACCGGCGGAGACAGGCATGACGAACAAGGTGGTCAAGGGCACGATAGGCGCGACAGGCACGAATAGGAAGGGGTTCTATATGAACAACTGCGCCATGCCATGGACGATGCCGTTGTAGCGAACCGGCACTGGCAACGGATCGGATGGCATGTCGATCGGCATGTGCATCAGCCAATAGTGCAAGGGATTGATCGGCTCCGGCAGCAGGCACAGCGCTATCGCACAGCATAGAAGCACCAGCAGCCGCCTGATGCCCCGCGGGCCGATCGGTATGACGCAGCTCGCGCCTGCCAGCGCTGCCAGAAATATCATCAGCACACTGGCCAATTCCAACATATCTTCAATGATCATGATTGCGCTCGCCTGAAGTCGGTCAGATGAAGCTAATCACATCGAAGATGAAACTTTGCCTGGGAACGGCTTAAATTTAATAAGGAAAAATCCTAAAAATTAGGCGTAGCAAAGAAAAATACTATTTATGGCATTATTTGCCGTTCAATCCGGGCCCATCCTCCCGGCATCACCTACTTATCAACATTTACTTTCGAAATTTCATCATGCCCAATACCGACCTCGACCTGATTCCCGTTTCGTTATTGACCGGCTTTCTCGGCAGCGGCAAAACCACGCTGCTCAATCATTTGGTGCATCAGCCGGCCCTGCGCGACACCCTGGTGATCATCAACGAATTCGGGGAAATCGGTCTGGACCATTTACTGGTCACGCATAGCGAAGAAAATGTGGTGGTCGAAATGAGCAGCGGCTGTCTATGCTGCACCATCCGTGGCGATCTGCAAAAAACGCTGAAAGATGCGCATTGGCGGTTTGCCCGCAATGCCGAGCGCCAGTTCAACCGTGTCATCATCGAAACCACCGGCCTGGCCGATCCCATGCCGATTCTGCACACGATCATGGCAGATGCCGAATTGGCCGAACATTACCGTCTGGATGGCGTGATTACAGCGGTCGATGCCGTCAACGGGATGGGAACGCTGGACGCCCATCAGGAAGCGGTGCGGCAGGCAGCGGTTGCGGACCGGCTGCTGCTGACCAAAACAGATCTGGCCGATGCGGCGCAATTGGCGGCGCTCAAGCAACGGCTGGCGATCATCAATCCGGGCGCGGCACAGAGCGCGGTTCTGAACGGCGAAGTCGAGGCGGCGTCATTGTTCGATCTGGGGCTGTTCAGAGCCGAGAGCAAGTCGCTCGATGTACAGAAATGGCTGAATGAGGAAGCGTACAAGGATCAGGCCGAAGCGCATGAGGAGCACCATGATCATCATGGTCATGCACATGAGCATGCGCATGATGATAAGCACGAGCACGAGCACGAACATGCGCACTCTCATGCCCAGCATGCCCACGACGTCAATCGTCACGACGATCGCATCCGCGCGTTCTGTTTCACCTTCCAGGATCCGATCGATCCGATAATGTTTGAAGAATGGCTGACCTTGCTGATGTCGCTGAAGGGCGGCGATATGTTGCGGCTCAAGGGCATCCTGAATCTGGCCGGGCACAGCGGGCCAACGGTGATCCACGGCGTACAGCATATCTTCCATCCGACCATCGAACTGCCGGAATGGCCGTCGGAAGATCACAGCACGCGTATCGTATTCATTACCCGCGATATCGATCGTGATTTGATTGAGCGCACTTTCGATGCTTTCGTGCGCACGCAATTGCAGGTCGATCAGGCCGGCCGATAAAAAACTCCCCTCCCTGGGCGGCGCTAATGCTGTTCAGTTAAGACGCCGTCAGGTGCGGTGTGGCGCGAGGTTGTGCTCCGTTCGTGTCATTCCGGCGGCCTGCGGCCACCTCCCTTCTTTACCTCACTGCGCACAACATCGCGCCACA
>JAQGNR010000120.1 GCA_028291765.1 Herbaspirillum sp. | reverse complement strand
GAATGTGCTGCCGGGTTAAATCCTTTAGAATGGCAGCCTGTTAAGGAAAACCGCGCTATGTCTGCCATGTCCATTGCCTCTACCGAAGAAATCGTTGCCGAATTGCGGGCCGGGCGCATGGTCATCCTGGTCGACGAGGAAGACCGGGAAAACGAAGGCGATATCGTCCTCGCCTCGGATTTCGTAACGCCCGAGGCCATTAATTTCATGGCGAAACACGCGCGCGGGCTGGTTTGCCTGACCCTGACCGAAGCCCATTGCGCGCAGCTCGATCTGCGCATGATGACGACGCGCAACGGGACTTCTTTCGGCACCAATTTCACCGTATCGATCGAGGCCGCAGAAGGCGTGACAACCGGCATTTCGGCGGCCGACCGCGCCCGCACGATTCAGGTTGCCGCCGCCAAAAACGCCAAACCGTCCGATATCGTGCAGCCAGGGCATATTTTCCCGGTGCGTGCGCAAAAAGGCGGTGTGCTGATGCGGGCAGGGCATACCGAAGCCGGCTGCGATCTGACCCAACTGGCAGGCTTGACGCCGTCCGCGGTCATCTGCGAAATCCTGAAGGATGACGGCACCATGGCGCGCTTGCCCGATCTGATGGTATTTGCCGAATTGCATCACTTGAAGATCGGCACCATTGCCGACCTGATTCACTATCGCAATCAACACGAAAGCATAGTCGAACGCAAAGCCGAACGTAGCATGCAGACAATGCACGGCACGTTCCAGGCCATCGCTTATCGCGACACGCCGAGCGGCGGTGCGCATCTGGCGCTGGTGCACGGCACCGTGAAACCCGATCAGGAAACGCTGGTGCGGGTGCATCAGCCGGTATCGATTCTGGATTTGCTGGAGGCCGAAGCGACCACGCACTCGTGGAATATCGCATCGGCAATGGCGGCCATCAAGGCCGCGCCCAGCGGCATTCTGGTTTTACTCAACTGTGAAGAGTCGGCCGATCAGATGTTTGAGCAATTCAACGCGCTCAATGTGAACAATGCGGCGAACAACGCAAGCGGCAAGACCGGCCCCGTCAGTCGCGGTGCCGGCGTCGATCTGCGTACTTATGGCATCGGCGCCCAGATTTTGAAGGATCTCGGTGTGCGCAAAATGAAATTGCTGGCCAGCCCGCGTAAAATGCCGTCCATGGTCGGTTTCGACCTGGAAGTGTCCGGTTATCAAGCGAAACCGGCCAACTGAGCATTTTGGATGCAGCGCCTGGGTTCCAGCGCGCCTGCATCGATACCTGAAATTGCGGCGTTGTGCCGCATCGGGATTAGCGTACTATCCGCTTAACTCGTCTAACTCGCTTAACTGCACCTCGCGCCTAAAGGAAAAACCATGACAATTGGAAGCTATGAATCGAATTTCGATGGTGAAGGCCTGCGTATCGGCATCGTGCAATCGCGTTTTAACGAAGATGTATCGCATGGATTGCTGGCAGCCTGCCTGGCCGAATTGAAGCATTTGGGCGTGCAGGACGAAGACATTCTGCACGTCAGCGTACCCGGCGCGCTGGAAATTGCGCTGGCGCTGCAAAATATGGCTGAAACCGATCAGTTCGATGCGCTGGTTGCAGTAGGCGCAGTGATCCGTGGCGAGACCTATCATTTCGAATTGGTCGCTAACGAATCCGGCGCCGGCATTACCCGGGTAGGTCTGGAGTCCGGTATTCCGATCGCCAACGCGGTATTGACAACCGAAACCGAGGAACAGGCCGACGCACGCATGGCCGTCAAGGGCGCGGAAGCTGCGCGCGCTGCCGTCGAGATGGCCAATCTGACCATCGCACTGGAAGAATTGGCCGAAGCGGCGGAGGATGAATAGCGCGTCGCGCTCCGATTTGAATTGAATGATTGCGGCGCTTGACACGCATTGCCACACATATATATATATAACGCCAAGAAATTTTATGACCAATAAAGCACCACTCCACGCCAATCCGAGCAAAAACCGTACACCGCGTCATCGTGCGCGCGAGTTCGCATTGCAAGGCCTCTATCAATGGCTGCTCAATAACGAAGATGTCGGTGCAATCGAAGCGCATATTCGCGAGGCGCATGGGTTCGACAAGGCCGATGCAGCGCATTTCGACGCGCTGTTATACGGGGCCATCAAAGATGTTGAATCCTTGCGTGCCGGCCTGTCGCCGCTGATCGATCGTTCGATCAAGGAATTGTCGCCGGTCGAACATGCCGCATTGCTCATCGGTGCTTACGAATTGCAAAATCACATCGAGATTCCATACAAAGTCGTCATCAACGAAGCGGTAGAGCTGACTAAATCATTCGGCGGCATCGATGGCCATAAATATGTTAACGGCGTATTGGATAAATTCGCGCTGCGTACGCGTGAAGTTGAAGTGCAGTCCAGCCGCAAGTCATAAGTGTTGCGCCGGCCAGGGCCGGTTGTAGTGTTTCATTCGTAGTGTTTCATTTCATCCGATATTCGCTTATCCGCTTTTATCCGCTCTCATGAGTTTCCCCGAAATCGCAGCACGGCTGCACAATATCAAACCGTTTCATGTCATGGAACTGGCCAAGATCGCTGCATCTCTTGAGCAACAGGGCCAGCACATGATTCATATGGGAATCGGCGAACCCGACTTCACCGCCGCGCCTGCCGTGATTGAAGCTGCGCATCAAGCGATGCTGGACGGGAAAATGCAATATACCTCGGCCATCGGCTTGCCGGCACTGCGCGAAGCGATCGCGGCGCACTACTTGCGCGTGTACGGTTTGAACATCGCACCGTCGCGCATTGTGGTCACGGCCGGCGCATCGGCTGCCTTGCTGCTGGCTTGCGCTGCGCTGGTGGAGCGCGGCAGCCAGGTGCTAATGCCGGATCCTTCTTATCCTTGCAATCGTCATTTCGTCGCCGCATTCGATGGCGAGGCGAAGATGATTGCCAGTGGGCCGGAAACGCGTTTTCAATTGACTGGCGATATGGTGCGCGAACACTGGTCTGCATCCACGCGCGGCGTTTTGCTGGCGTCGCCATCGAACCCGACCGGCACGTCGATCCTGCCTGACGAGCTGGCCCGCATTGTCGATGTCGTGCGTCGGCATGACGGCTTTACCATCGTCGATGAGATTTACCAGGGTTTATCGTATGAAGGCGCGCCATGGTCTGCCTTGGCGCTGGGCGAAGACATCATTGTCATTAACAGCTTCTCTAAATATTTCAATATGACCGGCTGGCGGCTGGGCTGGCTGGTGTTGCCGCAACACTTGGTGCCGCAGATCGAGAAGCTGGCGCAAAACCTGTTTATTTGCCCGTCATCGATTGCGCAACATGCGGCGCTGGCGTGCTTCACGCCTGAATCGAGCGCACTGTACCAGGCGCGTAGACAGGAATTCAAACGCCGGCGCGACTATATAGTGCCGGCATTGATCGATTTGGGTTTTAAGGTGCCGGTGCTGCCGGATGGGGCGTTCTATGTTTATGCGGATTGCAGCGCATTATCGGACGATGCCGACAAGCTGACGCTGGAGATCATGCATCAAGCAGGCGTGGTGGTGGTGCCGGGACTGGATTTCGGTCCTGCAACGGCGCATCAGTATATTCGGGTCTCTTATGCGACTTCGATGGAAAATCTACAGGAAGCGGTAAGACGGCTGAAGTTATTTTTCGCCAAATAGAAAAGGAGCGATCAAGCTCCTTTTTTATTGCGTGTTTGAATCCAAGACTATTGCCGGATAAAAAATCAGAGGCTGACCATCTTTTCGCTAGCGCCGGTGTTTGCTGTGCTAGCAGTGGCAGGCGGAGCATAGACGACCTGCTTGGGCGCGATCTGCTTGGCCGCTGCGGTAATCGCAAAAGGCGATACCGATTTGCCGGCAGCTACCTCTTTCAGACGATAATATTCAGACATAACTTTGGCGCCGTAGCCGCCGTCCGATTCATAGCCCGCAGCACCGACGTAAGTTTTCAACCCGGCCTCAATTGAACCGCCGCGTGTTACATACTCTTTCAAAATAAGCGAGCCGACTTTGATGTTGGCAGCCGGATTAAGTGCAGCTTTGATACCGCCTAAATCATCAAATTTTTCTTGATGGATTTTCGACATGACCTGCATCAAACCTTGCGCACCGACCGGGCTTTCAGCGAATGGATTAAAGCTCGATTCGATTGCCATGACCGCCAGAATAAGCAGCGGATCCAGCTTGATGTCTTTGGCATTGATATAAGCCGCCGATACCAGCATATTGGCCGCATCGCCTGCTACATGGTAGCGCTTGGCCAGCCAGTTGGTCACCAGCTTCTGCTGCCGCTGCGTGCCGATCATCCGGCGATCATCGGCGCTCAAAGCGCTTGCAGGCATTGCGGCAGGTACTATGTCGGCGGCTTGCGCCGGGGGCAGCATTAAATTGCTGAGCGGCGGCAGTGCGACGGGTTTTTGCGGTGCGGGTACAGGTGCTGCTTCGGCGGTGCTAAAGGGCGAATGCGCCATGACGCGATCGGCGAAGCTTGGATTGAAGAACATTGCGCCCAGAACGGTCAGAGCAGCGATGCCGACAACGGTTACCAGATAATGCAAAGCTGTAAGTAAATTTTTGATGCCGGCTTTGGACAAAGTCCATTTAGCAGGATGTTGCACCATGTATTGAGCATCTTGCGATGCCTGTATAGCGTGGTTTGACATTGAACCTCCATAATAATTGTGAAACAGGCAAGTTCGGCGAACTGCTATTGCCGTGCTGCCGGTCATCACAACTGGGCATGCTTGCTGAAGAACGCGATGGTGATTGCGTTACGTCATAGCGAGCGTCGGTACTGCCTGTACACAATCGATCGGCTCTCTGGCTCTTATATCGGTAACAAGCAGTATGTTCGGGCCAGGCGTTGTGCCTAAAAACATTCCTGATTTCCAGGAAGAGCCCTTTCCCCTTGAACTGTCGCGTAACAAAATAATGAGCGACAGTAGATGTAAAATTAGCAATTAATTACTTGCTGGCAAGTGCCCTTGGTGGGTCTATGATTTAGAATCCGCGAATTGTAGAAGGCACTTTATATCAAGTCAATACTATAATATTGAAAATCTATAACTTTTATATCTTATTTACATGGAGTCCGGCGGGTGGATATCAATAGAATCAGGCCTGATTTCGCGTTTTTAGTTCAATTCGGATTACTCGAAAATACTTACAAATAATATGAAATATACTGATTTACGCGATTTTATTGCTCAATTGCAAGGGCTTGACGAAATTAAACGCGTCGATGTGCCGGTTTCGCCGTATTTAGAGATGACTGAAATTGCCGATCGCACGCTGCGCGCCGGCGGTCCCGCGCTGCTCTTCACGCAGCCGACTGGAAAAAACATGCCGGTGCTGGCCAATCTGTTCGGCACCACGCGCCGGGTGGCGCTTGGCATGGGCGCCGAGGATCTCGGCGAATTGCGCAAGATCGGCCATCTGCTGGCGCGCCTGAAAGAGCCTGAGCCGCCGAAGGACTTCAAAGACGTATTGGGTTTGGGTGTATTGGTGAAGTCGCTATGGGACATGGCGCCCAAAGAGCGCCGCTCGGCGCCATGCCAGGATGTGGTCTGGGAAGGTAAGGACGTCGATCTCGACCGCTTGCCGATCCAGCATTGCTGGCCGGACGATATCGCGCCGCTCATTACCTGGGGTTTGGTGATTACCAAAGGTCCGCACAAAAAACGCCAGAACCTCGGCATATACCGGCAGCAGGTAATCGGACGCAATAAAGTCATCATGCGCTGGCTGGCGCATCGCGGCGGCGCGCTGGATTTCCGTGAGCACTGCATCGCCAATCCGGGTCAACCTTATCCGGTTGCGGTAGCGCTGGGTGCGGACCCCGCCACCATTCTGGGGGCGGTTACGCCGGTGCCGGATAATTTATCCGAATACCAGTTTGCGGGCCTGCTGCGTGGCAGCCGCACCGAACTGGTCAAGGCGATCGGCAGCCAGTTGCGGGTGCCTGCTTCAGCCGAGATTGTGCTGGAAGGCCATGTTTATCCGGATGCCAGCCACCCGAGCGGCTATGAACACGCGCTCGAAGGGCCGTTCGGCGACCATACCGGCTATTACAATGAGCAAGATAGCTTCCCGGTATTTACCATCGACCGCATCACCATGCGCCATGAGCCGATTTATCACTCGACCTATACCGGCAAGCCGCCCGACGAGCCGGCAGTACTCGGCGTTGCCTTGAACGAAGTGTTCATCCCCTTGCTGCAAAAGCAATTTGCCGAAATCATCGACTTTTATTTACCGCCCGAGGCTTGCAGCTATCGCATGGCAATCGTGCAAATGAAAAAATCCTACGCAGGCCATGCCAAGCGGGTGATGTTCGGCGTCTGGAGTTTTTTGCGCCAATTCATGTATACCAAGTTCATCGTGGTGGTTGATGAGGACGTTAATATTCGCGACTGGAAAGAAGTGATTTGGGCTATCACGACGCGCGTCGATCCGATGCGCGATACGGTCATGGTCGATAACACACCGATCGATTATCTCGACTTTGCATCGCCGGTCAGCGGCCTCGGCAGCAAAATGGGGATCGACGCCACCAACAAATGGCCGGGTGAAACCGGCCGCGAATGGGGCCGCACCATTGTCATGAGCGACGATGTCAAAAAACGGATCGACAATATTTGGCAAACGCTGGGACTTTAAAAGGAAGGCTGCAGGCAGGGGCCGATATGGGGTACAATTCGTTTCGGCGGGCCCCTGCGCATTGTGGCATGGTCAACCTGGTCAGGTCGGGAACGAAGCAGCCACAGCTATTCCCCGCAAGTGCCGCAGACAAGGCTCGCCTCTTCGTCTTTTTCCTTCCGTTTATTTCCGCCGTCTTTCTTACGCTTTTTCGTTCTCTTTTCGTTTCCTTCTCGTCCCTTTTTCTATCGT
Organism: Herbaspirillum sp.; assembly: GCA_028291765.1. GTDB lineage: Bacteria > Pseudomonadota > Gammaproteobacteria > Burkholderiales > Burkholderiaceae_D > Herbaspirillum. Next base: position 1,181 of record JAQGNR010000120.1, on the reverse strand, counting down.
AAGTCCCATCCCTATGCCTGCGCCAAACAGCGCCGCAATACCGATGAGGGCAAAAATCGGCGTAAAATTGCCTTCTATTTCAAGGACATTGCGCATGGCCACACCTGATCCAAAACCGGTACGGCAAACTTCATTTTTGGGGACGCTCAGCGCAGTATTCTGGTCGTTCGTGGGTCTGCGCAGCAAGAAGGACTACGAAAAAGACGTCACCGGCTTGAATCCGGTCTACGTCATCATTGCGGGTTTGCTGGGGGTCGCTATTTTTATCGGCGTGTTAATTACCATTGTCAAAATGGTAGTGCCTTGAGTTCTTGCGGAACAGGCCCTAACACCCTCTAACACCCTGATAAGCAGACTTATTTTTAAGCAGACTTACTTTTTGCGTGAAAACTTTTCGCTGAGCTGCGTCAGTTTCTCGGCATGAATGCGAGCCGCTTCAGCAGCCGCCTTTTGCGCTTCAGCAGCCGCCTTTTGGGCTTTACGCTGTTCGGCATCTTTCTTGAATCGTTCGCGTAATATTTCAGTAGCATGCGTCCGATGCACAGCGGTAACTTCATCGGTCTGCTGACCCATCAAATCGAAGCGGTGCGTCGCTTTTTCCATCGCGCGCAGATAACGCAGCGAGTTAGTATGAATCCCCAAGGCAATACGCAGCACCTTGCGGCTGATCTCGGGTAGTTCTACATTCAATTGCTTATCGATGCCGATTGCCAGCGGCAGGCAATCTCGAAATGCCGGGAACTGCGTCTGCAAGCGTTTCAGCAATGCACGTGCCTGTTGTGCCGGCGTTTCGCCGGTAACAGGGGCCGCAATTGCAGCGGGAACTGCGGTTAGCGTAGTGGCCGGCGCTTCTGCAAGGGCGATTCCGGAATCTAGCGTATTAGTATTATTTGGATTCAACTTGGTCATTGACAACATGGGGCGTTTGTATTTCGAATGCGCGAGCATAGCACGGACTGCCACCCGCGCAACTTGATCCTTACAGTCATTTGTCAATATTTTCTGATATGAAAATCATGGTTTAAGATCAGACGGGTACTGCCGATCAGACTGTTCAGGCCGAAGATCAGTTGCGTCAAAACCTCGGCCGGCAGCATCCAGATTTGGCCGGATGGCGCCGGATAGCCGGTTACGGCAGTCAGCAGCGGCGCGACCCATTCGGCTTCGGGCATAACATCCAG
>JAQGNR010000094.1 GCA_028291765.1 Herbaspirillum sp. | reverse complement strand
TGAGTTAAAGCCTGCGATGTCATTACGTATGTCATTACTTTATACGCAATGCAATCGCCGCTTTTCATCGCCGATTTATACCGGCTTCTTATAACCAGTAAACCACAACATACAAACCGAGCCAGACGACATCGACAAAGTGCCAATACCAGGCAGCGCCTTCGAATGCGAAATGATGCTCAGGCGTGAAATGGCCCTTGCGCATGCGATACAGCACGCACGACAGCATGATCGCTCCCCGCGTCACGTGGCACCCGTGGACACCGGTCAGCATGAAGAACGTCGAACCGTAAATGCCGGAAGTCAGTTTCAAATTGAATTCGGTGTAAGCATGGATATATTCATAGGCTTGGAAACCCATGAAGGCTGCGCCCAGAAGAATCGTCGCCAACAGCCAGATCGCCGCTTTATCGCGATGATTGGAACGCAATGCGTGGTGCGAAATCGTCAGCGTCACGCCGGATGACAGCAGCAATGCCGTATTGACGGTCGGGATCGGGAACGGTCCCATGATGCGGAACGCTTCGATGGTGCCGGCCGGTCCGATATTGCCCCAGTGCGCTGCGAAATTCGGCCAGATGACTTTGTGATCCAGATCGGCCAGCCAAGGCATCGAGATCGAACGGGCATAAAACAGCGCGCCGAAGAAGCCGGCAAAAAACATGACTTCCGAAAAAATGAACCAGCTCATGCTCCAGCGGAACGAGAGATCGACATTCTTGCCGTACATGCCGCCTTCGGATTCGCCGATCGCGTCGCCAAACCATTTGTACAGAATGACCAGAAGCGACAGCAGGCCCGCTGCCACCAGGAACGGTCCTGCGGCAACCTCATTAACCCATGAAGCCGCACCGATCATGATTACCAGCAAGCTGGCGCCAGCATAAACAGGCCATCCCGATGGCGCCGGCACAAAATAATGCGGCACGTTAGGCACGTTCGCGTGTTGTGAACTCATCTCCATCCCCCCACAAATATCAAATAATCATGAATCAAATGAAGAACGTATCCGGCATACGGCCGGCACGTTCGTCCCTGATTAAATAAACCGCCATGCCATTTTTAACCCTGCCTGTACCGCCTATACCTCGGCCTAGACCTTACTGCCGTCAATCTCAAAGAACGTATACGACAAGGTAATCGTTGTTATCTCTTTCGGCAACGCCGGATCGACAAAAAACACGACCGGCATCTGCCTGGCTTCATGCGCTTTCAGCGTTTGCTGGGTAAAACAAAAACATTCCACTTTTTTAAAAAACTGGCCGGAGGCTTCCGGCGCATAGCTTGGTATCGCCTGAGCATTGATGGTAACCGGCTTTGCGTTGACCACTTCATACATCACAGTCGCCATTTCGCCGGGATGCACTTGCAGGCTACCTACGATAGGACGAAAACGTAAAGTTCCCTTCGAATTGCTGTCGAACTCAACCGTAATGGTGCGGGTTTTGTCGATCTGGCTATTCATCGGCGCGACAACCGTGCCATCCTTCGGCGTCAAAAAATTAACGCCGGTCAATTGGCATATCTGCTTATAAACCGGCACCAGCGCATAACCGAATCCGAACATCACCGCCGCGATCACCAACAGCTTCTTGAACATCTGCCCGTTCAGCCGCTGCCTTAAGGTCTGGGCCTGCGCGCGCTTCGATTCAGGGTTATCTGTGCTCATGAAAACCAGACGCGCTTAGCGATGATCCCGAAAAAAAACAATAGAACGACAACGGTCAAAATCAATCCTGTTCTGGCGTTCTTCGGATTTTTACTCTGAGACATTATTTGTCGGTAGGCCCTTGCAGACCTGCCGCCTGTAGTACATCAAACCATCAGATCCGACAATTACTTGACGATCGGCGGCACTTCAAAAGTATGGAACGGTGCCGGGCTAGGTATCGTCCATTCCAGACCTTCGGCGCCATCCCAAGGCTTGTCCGCTGCTTTCACGCCCTTGCCACGGCAGGCAGGCAACACCACGAAGAACAGGAAATAGATCTGCGACAAACCGAAACCGAACGCACCGATCGAAGCCAGCATATTGAAATCGGTGAACTGCGCGGGGTAATCGGCATAACGGCGCGGCATACCGGCCAGGCCCAGGAAGTGCATCGGGAAGAATGTCACGTTAAACCAGACCAGCGAATTCCAGAAATGGATTTTGCCGCGTGTTTCGTTGTACATCAAACCGGTCCACTTCGGACTCCAGTAGTAATAACCCGCAAACAGGCCGAACAGCGAACCGGCCACCAGCACATAGTGGAAATGCGCCACCACGTAATAGGTATCCTGCATCTGGATGTCGATCGGCGTGACCGCCAGAATCAGGCCGGTGAAACCGCCCATGGTGAACACGAAGATAAAGCCGATCGCGAACAACATCGGGGTTTCGAAGGTCATCGAGCCGCGCCACATGGTCGCGATCCAGTTGAAAATCTTGACGCCGGTCGGCACTGCAATAAGCATCGTGGCATACATGAAAAAGAGTTGCGCAGTCACCGGCATACCGGTGGTGAACATGTGATGGGCCCATACGATGAACGACAGGATCGCAATCGATGCAGTCGCATACACCATCGATGCATAACCGAACAATTGCTTGCGGGCGAATGCGGGAATAATCTGCGAGACGATGCCGAACGCCGGCAAAATCATGATGTATACCTCGGGATGGCCGAAGAACCAGAAAATATGCTGATACATCACCGGATCGCCGCCGCCGGCCGCGTTAAAGAACGAGGTGCCGAAATGACGGTCTGTCAGGGTCATGGTGATCGCGCCGGCCAGCACCGGCATCACGGCGATCAGCAGATAGGCGGTAATCAGCCAGGTCCAGCAGAACATCGGCAGCTTCATCAGCGTCATGCCGGGAGCGCGCATGTTCAGAATCGTGGTGATAATGTTGATCGAACCCATGATCGACGATGCGCCCATGATGTGGATCGCGAAAATGGCGAAGTCCATGCCTGGGCCCATTTGCGTGGACAGCGGCGCATACAGCGTCCAGCCGGCAGCCGTCGCACCGCCGGGAACGAACCAGGAAATAGTCAACAGAATCGCCGCAGGCGGCAACAGCCAGAACGAGAAGTTGTTCATCCGCGCAAACGCCATATCGGAGGCGCCGATTTGCAGCGGAATCATCCAGTTGGCGAAGCCGACGAAGGCCGGCATGATCGCGCCGAACACCATGATGATGCCGTGAATCGTGGTCAGCTGGTTAAAGAATTCGGGACGGAAAAACTGCAGGCCCGGTTTAAACAGTTCGGTACGAATCATCAGTGCCAGCGTGCCGCCGTACAGCAGCATGGTGAAAGAGAACCAGAGGTAAAGCGTACCGATGTCTTTATGGTTGGTCGCAAATAACCAGCGCCGCCAGCCGTGAGGAGCGCCATGATGCGCGTGGTCGTCGTGAGAGTGGTCGTGCGCGTGGTCGTGTGCGTGATCGACTGTTGTTGTGCTCATTTCAATCTCCCAATGTCAATTACTTGCGAGCAGCCAGAACTTCAGCCGGTTGAACGATATTTTCTTGTGCGTGGTTAGACCAGGCATTACGCGTATAAGTAATCGCCGCAGCAATTTCCGTATCGTTCAAGACCGATTTCCATGCAGGCATAGCGTTGCGGCCATTGAGCACCGTCGTGATCTGCAAGGCGCGCGGCCCGTTGACGATCGTGTCGCCGTCCAGCGCAGGGAAAGCGCCGCCGCCTTTGCCGTTGACTTGATGGCAAACTGCGCAATTGGAATTGAAGACTTTTTCGCCGCGTGTTTTCAATTCATCGATGGTCCAGGTCTTGGTCGGATCGTCAGCCTTGGCTGCCATTTCCTTTTTCTTGCCGTCGGTCCAGTTTTTATAATCGGGCTCGCTGAGGACCGTGACGACAATCGGCATGAACGCATGATCTTTGCCGCACAATTCGACGCACTGACCGCGGTAAGTGCCGACCTTTTCCGCCTTGAACCAGGTATCGCGCACGAAGCCTGGAATCGCATCCTGCTTGACGCCGAATGCCGGGATAGTCCACGAGTGGATCACGTCGTTGGCAGTGAGCACCAGACGCACTTTCTGGTTGACTGGCACCACCAGCGGATTATCGACTTCCAGCAGATAGTTGTCGTCCTTGGCTTTGCTTGCATCGACGATTTGCTCATGCGGCGTGGACAGCGTGGACAGGAAGGAAATGCCTTCGCCTTCGCCCTTGAGATAATCGTAGCCCCACTTCCATTGCATGCCGGTGACCTTGATGGTCAGATCGGCATTCGACGTATCCTTCATCGCGACCACGGTCTTGGTGGCCGGCAAGGCCATGCCGATCACAATCAGGAACGGAATAACGGTCCAGGCGATTTCAACCGTTGTGCTTTCGTGGAAGCTGGCCGACTTGTGCCCCAGCGATTTGCGATGTTTCAGGATCGAATAGAACATCACCCCGAACACTGCCAGGAAGATCACCAGGCAGATGATCAGCATCAGTGTGTGAAGCGAATAGATTTGACGCGCGATCTGCGTTACAGGCGGCTGGAAGTTCAACTGAAGTACTGCCGGACCGCCCTGACTGTCGACGACTGCCCACGCAGGGATGCCGGCCGCCAGGAACGATGCACCAAGCATCAATGATTGAAGGCGCTTCGTAAATTTCATGATTTCCTCAAATACCAGATATAAGAATTATTTTTACTTTTACTTGAATCATTACTATTGAATCATTACTGATGCGCATTGAAACCGCCGGCCAATGCCCGCTTCAGTTGCTGCGCCAATTCGCGTCGTTTCCACGGCGTCAGAAAGCGTCCCACTTCGACTCTAGCGCCGCATCCCTCCAGCACTACCAGCCCTGATCGGCCATCAGCCACCTCGACCCGCGTGCGGCGCGGATCGAAACTGAATTTCTTTACAATTGTCCCCTGCACTACTTCCACCACCAGGCTGTCCGGCGCCAGCACCACATACTCGGCATCGGTCGCGTGCCGTGCATACATCAGAAACGCTGCACCGACCGCGCTCAGTTCGAGCACTGCAAACACCAGAACAAACCAGGCCCCCTGCCAGACACATACCAGCGCCACCGCCAGCGACCCGCAACATAAAGCTGCGTAAATACCGGCTAGCTGGCGAGGCGTAACAGAACAATTACGCTTCAATTCCCATCGCTGCGATACCGCTGACGTCTCCATGGAGCGCTCCATGCCTAGACAAAGTTGCTCACCGACAAGAACCCGGCAAGCCATAACCGCAGGAGTATAAAGGGTAAAAGGATATGTTATCAAGCGAATAAACCGGGCTAAAAGCGGTAGTTTGTCAGCTTGAAACCTCTTTCCGTTACCTGTGCAATGCGGCCTTAGAGACGCCGTAAAGCCGCCATAAAGCCTATTAATCAGAGATTATTTAACAGGATCTAACGCTTTTTCGGCTCAAAACGAATAATTGCCTCGCCGCTACCGGTCGTTTTCGGCGGCGGTCTGAACGCATGCCCGAACACCACTTCATAGGTCAGCGGAATACGGCCTTCGGCATCGCGCTGCGACCATAAATGCTCGATCAGACGGGCATGTGCGCCACGTCCGAGCAAACCGCGGCGACGGGTATGCAGGGGATTGCCGCCCAATGCCCGCACCTCGGCCAGCAATTTTTCCGGCGCGCCGTAGGTGACTGTAATCGTTTCCATATCCATCACCGGCGTCGAAAATCCTGCATTGACCAGCATGTCGCCCAGATCGTGCATATCGACAAACGGCAGCACATGGGGCGCCAGATCGATTTCTGCAAACGCGGCATTGAGTTGTTTTAAGGTGTCCGGCCCGAAACAGGAAAACATGACCAGGCCATTGACCCGCATCACGCGGCGCCATTCGGCAAATACTTTGTCGGGCTGGGGATGCCACGGCAAGGCCAGATTGGACCAGATCATATCGAGCGCATTCGGTCCGAACGGCAGCGCGGCAAAATCGCCGGCGATCAGATCCGCGTCGCCGGCACGCGCTGCCTGGTTGACGATCGGCAGCCAGCGCGTCAGCAATTTGCTGACTAGCGGCTGACTGGCCGCAATGCGCTGCCGGGCCAGCGCCAGCATGCCGGGAGAACCATCCAGGCCCAGTACTTGGGCGCCGCTGAAACGATCTTGCAATGTAAAGATATCGGCGCCTTCGCCGCAGCCGGCATCGAGCACGTGGCGCGGCGTCAGATTGACCAGCGCCAAGCGCTCGTGCATGCGCGCGGCAATCTCGCGCCGTAAAAACAGGGATTCCGCCACGCGTTGCGGTTGCGCAAACAAGCGCCGCACCAACGATAAATCGATAGGCGCACTGAGATTGGTATCAGGAGGCGATACTGGAAACGACATGTGCATTGGCGGCTGGTGGGATAATCGCGGCTAGTTTACACGTTTGCGGATATTTATACTGATGATCGGCTTTCTGTCCCGTTTTTCGCTGCGATCGGTGGTGCGCTCCGGCTTGCATCATCTGTTGCCCTCGTCCTGCGTCCTGTGCGGACAGCATGCCTGCGATGCCTTATGTGAATTCTGCCGGGAGCAATTTTTTACGCCAACCCGCATTCGCTGCCGGGTCTGCGCAATGCCGCTGCCGTCTATGAGCGAACGCACGGATAACAATCTGCGTTGCGGCGATTGCCTGCGCGAGCCGCCCGCCTATGATGCCACTGTGGTGGCGACCGATTACATCGCGCCACTCGATCAATTGGTGCTGGCGCTGAAATTCGGCGACAAACTCGCACTGGCGCCGGTGTTTGCGCGGCTGCTGGCCGATGCGCTATTGCGTTTTGGCGCCATCGGCAGGCCGTCTGCGGTATCTGCGGTATCTGCCCCTCCCCCGCTCCCCACACTCATTACCGGCGTGCCGCTCAGTGCCACGCGTCTGAGGGTCAGGGGTTTTAATCAAACACTCGAAATCGCCAGGCCGCTGGCGCGTTTGACCGGCATTGCATTGGCGCCGCAATTGCTGTTGCGTATCCGTGATACCCGGTCGCAATCGTTGCTGGCGCCGCAGCAGCGGCGCAATAATGTCTCCGGCGCATTCGATGTTTGCCAGCGCTACGCAGATAAACTCGCCGGCATGCATATCGGTGTCGTCGATGATGTCATCACGACAGGACAAACACTCAACGAAATTGCCGCGACCTTAAAACACTATGGCGCAGCGCGCATCACGAATCTGGTGTTCGCCCGCACACTGCGGTAATCTGCGGCTGGCGCACATAAAGTACTGGAGAAAATTTTGTTTCATGTTGTATTGGTTGAGCCGGAAATCCCACCGAATACCGGCAATATTATTCGTTTGTGCGCCAATACAGGCGCACAGTTGCATTTGGTCGAGCCGCTCGGGTTTCCGTTGGATGATGCCAAGATGCGACGCGCCGGGCTCGATTATCACGACTATGCAACGATGCGGGTGCATCCCGATTGGGATTCGTTCAAACAGAAAATCGCATTGGAAGAAAATTTTGATCCTGCACGGATGTTTGCGTTGACTACGCATGGTTCTACGCCATTTTCCAGTGTGGCGTTCCGGCCGGGGGATGTTTTTGTATTCGGGTCCGAAACGCGGGGGCTGGCGCCGGAGCGGCGTGAGCAGTTTCCGCTTTCACAGAGGATCCGGCTGCCTATGCGGCCCGATAATCGGAGTTTGAATCTTTCCAATACTGTTGCTGTGGTGGTTTATGAGGCTTGGCGGCAGAATGGTTTTTTGGGAGGGGCTTGAGTCTCGTCTTTTAAGTCTGCTTTCTTTATTGTGTTGAGAAAGTGCCGCGAGCGGGGCGGATGCTCAAAACGAAAAAAATACTCGCTGCGCTCAGACAATATTTTTTCCTGATTGTTTTGCTCATCCGCCCCGCTCACGGCACTTTCTCAACACTTTTACTGTTCTTTCTTGCTTCTTCCTTTCCTCTTTCTTGTTTCTTTTTTTAACCTAGCAAGAGGCTGTCGTCCGTGATTGTTTCACCGCGTGTTTTTTCGAACATCCTTAATAAATCCGGTACGTCCAAGCCGGCACGCTTTTCGCCTTCCACATCCAGCACGACTTGTCCTTGATGCAGCATGACGGTGCGCTCGCCATAGTCCAATGCCTGACGCATGCTGTGCGTGACCATCATGGTGGTCAGCTTGCTCTCGGAGACAATTTTGGCGGTCAGTTTCAAAACGAAATCGGCAGTCTTCGGGTCCAGCGCCGCCGTATGTTCGTCCAACAATAAAATGCGCGACGGTTGCAGCGATGCCATCAGCAAACTGACGGCCTGACGCTGCCCCCCGGACAACAAGCCTATATGATCCGACAGCCTGTTTTCCAGGCCCAGATTGAGGATGGCCAGCTTTTCGCGAAACAGCTCGCGCATCGAGCCGTGAATCGCAAAGCCAAGACCGCGGGGTTTGCCGCGCGCCATTGCCAGCGCCATGTTTTCTTCAATCGTCAATGCTTCGCAAGTGCCTGCCATCGGGTCCTGAAATACCCGCGCCACCAGATTCGCGCGCTGCCATGCATGCTTGCGCGTGACGTCGATGCTGTCGATCTTCACATTACCGCGATCGGTCAGTAAATCGCCCGAGATCGCATTCAGAAAGGTCGACTTGCCGGCGCCGTTGGAACCGATGACAGACACGAACTGGCCGGTCGGGATAGTCAGATTCAAGCCGCGCAATGCCCGATTCTCGATCGGCGTGCCGGGATTGAACGTGATGTGTAAATCTTCAGCCTGCAACATGTTATGTCCTAGGGTGTGTTGACATTTAATTTAGGAGAAGCACGCATTCGCCCCCTGAACTACGCCCGAGCCCTTCTACGCAATTGCCACTTGCGCTTGGCCATCGGAATGACCAGCGCAATCGTGACCAGCAACGCCGTCACCAGATTCAAATCCTGCGCCTGCAAACCAATGAAATCGCTGTTGAGCGCCAGCGCAATAAAAAAGCGATACAGGATCGCACCCAGGATCACCGCCAGCGTGGTGTAGACCATGCGCCGCGCCGGCAGAATGCTTTCGCCGACAATCACCGCAGCCAAACCGATGACAATCGTGCCGATGCCCATGGAAATGTCGGAACCGCCCTGCGTTTGCGCAAACAAAGCACCCGCCAGCGCCACCAAACTATTGGCCAGCGCGATGCCGAGCAGAATCGCGCGATCGGTCGAAATGCCCTGCGAGCGCGCCATGCGGGGATTGGCGCCGGTGGCGCGCATCGCCAAGCCGATTTCAGAGGAAAAAAACCAGTCCAGCAGTAATTTGACGACCGCCACGATCACCAGCAACGCCAGCGGCCGCTCGACATAATCGGGCAACCAGCCGGGCAGCGAACTGAAAATGGTCGGATCGTTGATCAGCGCGACGTTCGGCTTGCCCATTACGCGCAGATTGATCGAATAAAGCGCAATCATCATCAGGATGCTGGCCAGCAAATCCATGATTTTCAAACCGACGTTGAGCCAGCCGGTAATAAACCCTGCCAACGCGCCCGCCGCCATCGCAGCAGCCGTAGCCGTAAACGGATTGACGCCGGCCTCGATGAGCACCGCCGCGACGGCGCCGCCAAGCGGGAAACTGCCATCCACGGTCAGATCGGGAAACTTGAGAATGCGAAACTAGATCAGTACGCCAAGCGCTACCAAGCCGAAGATCAGGCCGATTTCAAGCGCGCCCCATAAGGTATATAGCGACATAAAACAGGCCTTCTTAATTGACGATTTTGCTGGCTTGCCTGAGGAAATCCGGGCTCAAGGTCACGCCCTGTTTTTGCGCTGCCGCCGGATTAATGAATAACGCCAGATCATGGCTGACGGAAGAGGCGATATTGCCCGGCTTTTCACCCTGCAGAATGCGCAACACAATTTTGCCGGTGGCGCGGCCGAGATCGTAGAAATTCACGCCGTAAGCAGCGATGGCGCCACGTTTGACGCTATCGGTATCGGATGCCACCAGCGGAATTTTCGCGTCGTCGCAAACTTTGACCAGCGATTCATACGTCGACACCACATTGTTATCGGTTGTGCTGTAAATCATATCGACCTTGCCGATCAGGCTTTTTGCGGCAGGGCCGACATCGATCGTGCGAGGAGCAGCGACATCGATCAGCGTAATGCCCTGCTTTGCCAGCAATCCCTTGAGTTGTTTAACGACTACTGCGGAATTGACTTCGCCGGGGTTATACACGATGCCGACCTTTTTCACATTCGGAACGACTTCTTTCATGATGTCGATCTGTTTGTTCAGATCCAGCATATGCGACAGGCCGGTGACGTTGGTGCCCGACGGTTTCCAGTCTTTGACCAATTGCGCGGCAATCGGATCGGCCACGCCGGAGTAAACGATAGGGATGGTTTTGGTGGCGGCCACCATCGACTGCGCGGACGGCGTCGCAATGGCGACGATCACGTCCGGGTTTTCGCCGACGAATTTGCGCGCAATCTGACTGGCTGTGCCGGCATTGCCCTGCGCGCTTTGGAATTCCCATTTAAGATTCTTGCCGGCTTCGTAGCCGGCCGCCTTAAGTTCATCGCGGGTGCCCTCGCGTATCGCATCCAGCGCCGGATGGTCGACAATGGCTGTGACCAGCACCGATTTATCGGCCGCCATTGCGGGGCCGGCGAAAAGCGCCGCGCAAATCGGCGCGATGGCCAATGCCACGCGAATCGAACGCATTTTTCCTGACATTGTAAAAAACCTCCTGACGCTATCTCAAAAAACGCTGCTCAAAATGAGCAGCGCTTGTTCATCTCTTATTCATCTCTGGTCCATCGCCTGTCAACCGTAAGTTCTTCGTGGACAGGCGCAATGCGCAAGTCTAGCCTGTCGATGGATTCACGTATAGAGGGAAAATTGCAGAACTGTAACGAATCAATACGATCATCGCGCCTACGCTTCGATCAGCTTGCTATAATCCCCGCGTATGCCGCCGGGCCGCGCCCGGCCTTGCTACCGCGCGCCTTTCAATTATTTTCAAGGAGCACTCCCCATGCCATCCCGCCGCACTTTCCGCTGCACTTTCCACTGCACTTTCCACCGCACTTTCCGCGGTATTTTCCGATTAATCGCAGGGCTCGCTCTCAGCCTTTCCTTTATCCTCACTCTCGGCCTCAGCAACCCCGCCATCGGCGCCGATTTCACGGCAGGCAACATCGTTATCGGTCATCCCTATGCGCGCGCAACCGTTCCTGGCCAGCCATCGGGCGGCGCATACTTCAGCATTGAAAATAAAGGCAAAGAAACGGACACACTGAAATCGATCAGTTCAGATATCGCAAAAAGCACCGAACTGCATGCGATGACGATGGATGGCAATATCATGAAAATGCGGGAAGTCGGCAGCGTCGATATCAAGCCGTCGGAAAAAATAGTGATGCAACCGAACGGTGGCTACCACATCATGCTGGTCGGGTTAAACAAGCCACTGAAGAGCGGCGATCACTTTCCGATGACGCTGACATTTGCCAAGGGCGGCAAAATCGTAATCGACGTTGATGTCGAGGCGATGAATATGCCCGCCGAAAAATCCGGCGCCATGGGCGCCATGCAGCACTAGAAATTTCAAACAAACGAAGGGCTGATTCAGTCTGCTGCCGGCAGTGCTTAATTAGCCTTTCCGTCAACCCTTGCGCGCTTTGGCCAAGAGCTTGGTGGTGGAGCGGTCATGCACAAATGGAATCGCCACGGCACGACCGCCATAGGCTGCCACAGCCCGGCCTTCCGGAATTGCCTGCATCTCATAATCGCCGCCTTTGGCATAAATCTGCGGCCGCGCCTGTTGCACTACTTCCAGCGCCGTATCCTCATCGAATTCCACCACCAGACTCACCGCCTCCAAAGCCGCCAGCACCGCCATACGATCGAGAGCGCGATTCATCGGCCTGTCATCGCCTTTGCCGAGCCGTTTGACCGAAGCATCGGTATTGACTGCCACCACCAGCGAAGCGCCTAGCGCACGCGCCTGCGCCAGATAAGTCACATGGCCGCGATGCAAAATATCGAACACCCCGTTCGTCAGCACCACCGGTTGCGGCAGCGCGGCAACCCTGGCCGCCAGCGCGTCGCGACTGCATATTTTCTGTTCGAAATCGGGCATGGCAGGCTGAGGCTGGTCAGAAATCATGGTCATTTGCGTATTAATTTGCGTATTGCATGGAAGAGAAAATAAAAAAAGCCGCAACAATCGTGCGGCTCCTCGGCCTTGCCCACCAGTGGCGACAGCGGCAAACTTTAAGCTGCTTCAGCCGGCGGCGTTACCGTTGCCTGCAATCGAAGCACGACTTCCTTGCGGAAGCGGTTCAATTCCTGCACGGTGGCAAAAGAGCGTTCGAACAGCAAAGACATATTATGCAGAATACGATCGACCACTTTCTTTTCCCATTCGCCATCGAACCGGATCTGATTATCCAGCCATTGTTCCAGCCACTCAGGGTCGGGCAAACGACTTTGCACGGTATCGTTCGGGAACAACGCCTGATTGACATGCAGATTGGTCGGATGCAGCGGTTTTTCGGTACGGCGCGCCGATGCCATCAATACACCGATCTTGGCAAATGCGGCACGGGCCGAATCGCCGACTTCGATCAAGGCCTTTTTCATGTAACGCAAATAGGCGCCGCCGTGACGCGCCTCATCCTGACTGATGATTTTGTAAATTTGCTTGATGACCGGCTCGGTATGCCAATCGGAAGCGCAACGATACCAATGGTTCAGGCGGATTTCGCCGCAGAAATGCATCATTAGCGTTTCCAGCGCCGGCGCCGGATCGAATTCAAAACGGACATTATGCAATTCCGCTTCGGTCGGTACGAATTCCGGCTTGAAGCGGCGTAAATATTCCATCAACACCAGTGAATGCTTTTGCTCTTCAAAAAACCAGACAGACATGAATGCGCAGAAATCGCTGTCGCCACGGTTATCGCGCAAAAACATTTCCGTTGCAGGCAAGGCCGACCATTCCGTGATTGCGTTCATCCGGATCGTTTGCGCTTGTTCATCGCTCAATTTTGAGCCGTCGAATTTATCCCAAGGGATGTCCGTTTCCATATTCCAACGGACTTGTTCAAGCGATTTAAACAGTTCTGGGTACAGCATACGGACCTTGCAAGTAGTGTTAACAGGGCGATTTTACCAATAAAATGCGCCTTGCTATCTTAATAGACATTCTTTTCAGAAATATGACATGCAACAATTTTTACTTTTGTCACACATATAAGTCTGGCGACACCTCTCTGGCGCCCATCGATGCAACGATTTAAGCCGAATTAAGCCAAATAAGCCAAATAAGCCATATGTACAGTAGGAATAGATGCTTTTAAGTAATTTTCAATGCCCTTTCGACACTATATCTTTTGGCTTGGCCTTGGCCGGCGCCTTAGACACTTTCTTCGC
>JAQGNR010000074.1 GCA_028291765.1 Herbaspirillum sp. | reverse complement strand
GGTTTGAACGATATCGAACAGCTGGAAGATGCGCCTGAGTACAAGCCGGGCATCACTTTGACGGCTGAGCTGGTGGCCGATTATTTGAAGCCAAAAGTAAAAGCATAAGCATAAGCATAAGCATAAGCATAAGCATAAGCATCAATCAGCGGGGCAAAAATTTAAAGCGAACGTTTCGACGTTCGCTTTAATCTTTTTGGGCGTCGCTAATAAAAAGTGCTTCATCAGACTTCGGTGTGGGGATTTTTGAAATTTCTTTAAATTTTACTGACCGTGGTGTCCCTTCGACACGGCGCTGCGCGCCTGCTCAGGGCGAACGGATTTTTTTGAAAATTGTAGAAAACCCCCGTTCGCCCTGAGCAGGCCGTAGGCCGTGTCGAAGGGTCACCGCAGCCGGTAAAAACTTAAAGAATACCCGCGGAAAACTTGGAAGCCTAAAAAGTAAAAAGGATAGCTGGATAAGATAGATAGCGATTGACATGCGATACCGTAGTGACTGTTCTAAAAATAAGTATTACTAGAGCTGCTTCATGAGGAAAAGGAGACGTAATGTTCAACAGAAAATTTATTTCTATCGCTATCACTATCGCCGGCACATTGGCTTTCTTGACGCTGAGCAGTTCTGTCCTGGCGCAAAATGCGGAGAGTGCCGAGGCTGCCGGCTACAAGGGCGCGGATCGCCAGCAGCACTTGATCGATGGCGGCAAAAAAGAGGGCGAGGTCATGATTTATACCTCGATCCAGCCAACCGACTTTTCTGAGGTAAAGGCGGCGTTTGAAAAAAAGTATGGCGTCAAGGTCAAGGTATGGCGCTCCAGTTCCGAGAATATTTTGCAACGCGCAGTCGCCGAGGGCCGCGCCCAACGCTACGATGTCGACGCAATCGAAACCAGCGGTCCTGAGCTGGAGTCTTTGCATCGCGAGAAAATGTTGCAGGAAGTGAAGTCTCCTTATCTCGATGATTTGATTGCGCAAGCGATTCCGCCGCATCACGAATGGGCCGGTACGCGTCTCGATGTTTTTACCTTCGCCTACAACACCAAATTAGTGAAGCAGGAAGAGCTGCCGAAAACGTATGAGGATTTGCTGGACCCGAAATGGAAAGGCCGGCTTGGCATCGAAGCGAATGATTCGGATTGGTTTGCCAGCGTGGTCGGTGAATTGGGGGAAGCCAAGGGCGTGAAACTGTTTCGCGATATTGTGGCGACCAATGGCGTATCGGTGCGCAAAGGACATTCGCTACTGATGAATATGGTGGCTTCCGGCGAGGTGCCGATGGCGCTCGATATTTATAACTACAAAGCCGAACAATTGAAGCAGCAAGGCATCCCGGTTGACTGGTTCACGATCAATCCGGCCGTCGCTGCGCCGCAGGCAATCGGTGTGCTGCGGCATGCGCCGCATCCGAATGCCGCTGTATTGTTCTTCGATTTCATGCTCACCGACGGACAAGCTATTTTGCAAACGCATAACTTCGTCATGACCAGCAAGAAAATGGCGACCGACTTAAATGCAATGCCGCTCAAATTCGTCGATAGCAAGGTAGTGCTTGATGAAAATAAAAAATGGGACAAGTTGTTCGACGAGATATTTACCAAGCAATCGAAATAAAGCGCAGTTCAATGCTTATCTTCGGGCTATTTCTTGGGGCCGGTTCAAACCTTGACCGGTATGGCGCTGCTCTATATAATCGATTTTCAATCTTATATATGGAACGTTGTTCCTTATATCGGAACAAAAGACTAAAAATGCAAACGATTCCAGATATCACCCAAGTTTAAAGTTTAAATAAATCAACATACGGAGCAGAGGCAATGGAATCGAAAAGTAGCGATATCAAGACGGTAGGCGTAATCGGCGCGGGCCGTATGGGCATGCCCATCATCGGCCATCTGAAAAACCACGGCTTCAAGGTTCTGGTGTCCGACCTCAATACCGGCAAGTATGGTGAGATCGAATCCAAAGGCGGCGTCGTGAAAGATGTTCCTGCGTTGTCCCGTGAATCGGATGTGATCCTGGTTTGCGTTGGTTACGACGCAGAAGTGCGCGAGCTGTTGGGCAGCGCCGGCGACATCACAAGCCATGCGAAGCAGGGCGCGATTGTGGCTATTTTAAGTACTGTGCATCCCAAGACCGTGAAGGAATTGGCGGACAAGGTGCGCGGCAACGGGATCGAAGTGATCGACTCCACCATCTGTCGCGGTGGCCGGGCGGCAGATGACGGCACCTTGCTGTCGTTCGTGGGCGGCGACAAAGCGGTGGTCGATAAAATCACCCCAGTCTTGTCAGCCTATTCGTCGGATGTGGTGCATAGCGGCGCGCTGGGTACGGCACAGGTCGCCAAGGCATCGAACAATCTCATTTTGTGGGCCTGCCTGGTTGCCAATCACGAGGGGCTTGCGCTGGCTTCGCGCTACGGCGTCGATGTCGACGCGCTGCGCAAGGCGTTGATGACCAGCACCGCCGTCAACGGCGCGCTCGGCAACTGGGGCAAGCAATCGATGGCATGGGCCGACGATGATATGGAAATCGTGTCCGAAATGGCGCGCGACTGCGGTATCGCTTTGCCGCAGACCGGCATGGTGCGCGAGATCTGCCGCAGCCTGAAACCGAAACGTTATGAGCTGGATAAGTACGGCGTTTAAACTAAAACAGGTCAAGATTTTTTTAATAAGAATATTAACGGAGCAGACCAATGAATAATGCGGCGCAAGCGATTAAAACCAGTGATCCGGTGCAAGACCAGGACATCGAACAACATCTGCGCGATCAGGTAGCGGCATGTACGCTGATGCTCAATGAATTAAAGATCATGGGCTACAGCGGTCACGTCAGCGCACGTTTGCCTGATGGCCGCGGTTTTCTGATTCAGTCGGTCGATCAAAGCCGCGCTTCGCTGCGGCCCGAATTGCTGTTGATCTGCAATATGGATGGTTATCTGCTGTCCGGGCCTGAAGGCCTGCGTCCGCCTTCGGAAGTTTTCCTGCATTCTGAAATTTTCCGTGTGCGTCCGGATGTCAATTCGATTGCGCATTTTCATCACGATCGCACTGCCGTATTTACGCTGGCCGATGGCCCGCAACTAGCGCCCGTCAAGAACCATGCAGTGCGTTGGGCGAATGGCATTCCGGTGCATCCAAATCCGAATCATGTGAATTCGCCGGAACGCGGCAGCGCATTGGCCAAGACGCTGGGCGAGGCGCATGCGGCATTGATTCGCGCACATGGCCAAGTGATTGTGGCGGAAAGCGTTCCGGGTGTTCTGGTCGATTGCGTGCATTTCGTCGAAAATGCCGAAGCCATGTACGACGCCTGCATGCTGGGCCGCGTGCTGCCGTTGACGGCGGAAGAAATTGCTTCGTTCGGCAAAGATATCAAACGCGCGAAACACATCAACAAATTGTGGACATATTATGTCGGCCGCGCGCTGTCGATGGGCCTGGTGCCGGAAGGCTGGAACCTCGCGGCTAAATTGCAGTAAAGAGTACGCGTCGGACTGTAAGTGGGAATCACGATATCGCCCCGTAAATTTCACGGGGCTTTTTATTGCTCAATTTAAGTAAAAATCCCACATAGTAAGAAATAAACTATAATTTCGCCACGAAATTGATAGGGGCATCTCTGTGAGCGCGGCATTAGACAACTCGGCCCAAGCGGCAAAGACCAGCGAAGGCATCAACCAAACCGGTAGCGTTAAAAAGGTCATGCCGGCAGATGGACTAAACACCCCGCAACGGCATTGGGCGGTCCTGGCGATCCTGCTGGGGACTTTCATGGCTAACCTCGATGCAGCCATCGCCAACATTGCGATGCCGGTCATTTCGCGCGATCTGCTCAGTTCGGCGGCAACCGCGGTTTGGGTTGTGAACGCTTATCAGCTTGCGGTAGGAATCGCCGTTCTGCCGCTGGCGGCATTGGGAGAACTATTCGGCTACAAACGTATATATCTGACCGGCATTGTGGTTTTTATTCTGGGCTCCGTCGCTTGTGTGATGTCATCGACGATGGCCGAACTGATAGCCTCGCGCGCTTTACAAGGTTTGGGCGGTGCATGCGTGGCGACGATGGCGCCCGCGCTCATACGCAGCGTTTTTCCGCACAAAATTGCCGGGCGCGGCATTGCCTGGCTGGCTTTGATCGTCGCAGTGTCTTCGACCGTTGGACCGACCGTTGCCGCGGCTATTTTGCATCTGGGCGATTGGCGCTGGTTATTCGGTATTAATCTGCCGATCGGCGTGGGTGTATTCGCCGTGGCAATCATCGCTGTGCCCAGCAATGAGGGAATCGCCAGGCCGTTCGATCTGGGCGGCGCCATTTTCAGCGCGGCAACGCTGGCCTTGCTGATCCTGGGCGTCGGCGGCCTCGGCGCAGCTTCAGGTCATGTGGATCAACGGGCAGTGATCGAAATCGGGGCGGCGATTGTGATGGGGGCTATTTTGTTTTTTCATCAGCGTCGCAGCGCGGCGCCTATGGTGCCGCTCGATCTATTGCGCATTCCTGTGTTTTCGATGTCGGTTTTGACGTCGATTTGCTCCTATGCAGCGCAATCGCTGGCGTTTATTTCGCTGCCGTTTCTGCTGGAGCATCAACTCGCGCGCAGTCCGGCAATTACCGGACTGCTGATTACGCCATGGCCATTCGTGATCGTCTTCGTGGCGCCACTGGCGGGCCGCTTATCGGACCGTTATCCGGCCGGCATTCTGTGTTCGATTGGTCTGGTCGCCCTGGCGATCGGGTTGGCGTTGACAGCGCTTTTGCCGGCAGATCCAAGCAACCTTCAAATTGCCTGGCGGCTGGCTCTGTGCGGTATCGGTTTCGGCTTTTTCCAGACACCGAACAATCGTGTCTTGCTGACGTCGGGGCCGCGTGAACGGGGCGGGGCGGCTAGCGGCATGATGACGATGGCGCGCCTGATCGGCATGACGCTGGGCGCGGTCTTTGCTGCGGTGCTGTTTGAAATCAGCCCGGAACACGGCACAGTTATGGCGCTGACAGCGGGCAGCATGATCGCTGTCGGCGGTGTGGTCGCCAGTAGCTTGCGACTGCGCACGCCTAAATTAAATGTCCTCACGTCATAGGACAAAGCCTGGGGTTCGCACTAAGAGGATTCCGAATCTATATTTTTCAACCCAATATTGTCTTGTTGGGCTGAAGAGTCTGATGCACTATTTGATGACGGGATTCAAGCATCGGCGCCGGAATCGGTTCTGAATCCTGCATAGACGCACTTGAAACCGGCTTTGTCGAATCGGCGGCGCTCACATGACGCTGCATAGCAATTCAAATAAAAATACCCGGCCGTTTTCCGCGTAAATGTCATATACATTTGCTTAGGAGGCAATTCATCATGCATCGAATAGCGCAGCTATCTTCTTTTGTGCAGCTTGGGGAACAAATGTGTCACGAGCGTCCAGCGCGGGTATTGCAACACCCAATGTCGCAAATCAATATCCTGCTGCCGGACCGTATCCGGTTTTCTTATCCCGGCGATGACGGTCATGCAACTGTGCAAGAGGTCGACGCCAGTACGCTGGGTGAAAATGCGCATGGTATTTGTTTTTTGACAGGTATTGTCAGAACGGAAAGCGCTGGCGATAGCGAGGCCGACCGCGAGGCTGACATCGACCGCCAGGCCATACAGCCGACCGTAACGGCAGCCTTCCGCATGGGTGCAATCATCGGGCTGATCACACGCAAGGCCAATGGCGAACAGCTTTCCGTGCACGAATGGGAACAACGCGTCAGGCGGCGTTTCGCAATGGATTGCAAAATCGATGCTTTACCTTTGAGCACCATGCTGATCACTGCAAAGAACGGGAATAGCGGGAATAGCGGGAATAGCGGCGCGGCGGAATGAATCTGCTATATTGCGGATGCTGCGATGCTCGTTGACAATCCCGTCGGGGCCAGCGTATAAAGTTTCATGGATAAATTAGACACTTTCAGAAATATCGCCATGCAGGCGGGTCGCGGTGAATTGGTCTTCCCGACGAACATTGATGCGTCCATGAAACTCCAGCAAGCCCTGGAAGATCCGGATTGCCATCTTGAGGCGGCCGCCAAAATGGTCTTGCTGGAACCGCTGGTTGCGGCGCGGGCTGTGGCGATTGCCAACTCGGTTGCCTATAACCGCTCCGGTGCTGAAATCGCCAGCGTGCGCGCAGCGGTTATGCGGCTCGGTTTCCGCACGCTCCATTCATTGGTCGCGGCCGTCATGGTGCGGCAAATGACCGGCAAGATCGTCAACCCCGTATTGAAAGCCAAATCCGCCCGTTTGTGGGAACACACCGCACATGTGGCGGCCTTGGCGCAGGTGCTGGCCAAGCGTTTGACGCGGATCGATCCTGAAACCGCCATGTTCGCCGGCATCGTGCATGAAGTCGGCGGCTTTTATCTGCTGTCGCGGGCGGAAGAATTTCCCGGTTTGCTGGAAGGCGATTCAGAAGACTGGGCCGAATACGGCGAAAAAGTTATCGGCCGCGGCGTATTGAAAAAACTGACCGTGCCGGATACGATCATGACGGCTGTCGAATCCCTATGGACAGGCGTCGGCGCGCAACACCCGGCGACGCTGGGCGATATTCTCTTTCTCGCCAATATGCTGGCGCCGGTGCCATCCCCGCTGCACCCGGAAACCGTGCTTGCGTTCGCCGAGGGCGCTTCGCCGCTGGAGATGGTCATCGATGGCGATACCTTGGGCAATATTCTCGAAGAAAATGCAGACGAAATAAAATCGCTGACCGCCGCACTTATTTTCTAATTCAGCTTAATTCATTCTTTGTTCCTGGCCCTCATCCCATATGGCATGAGGGCTTTTTCATACGCTGAAGATCCACCGCGCAGATCAGCGCGGTTTTTTATAGCCGCTGTCGATCCACGCCGCAGCGCTGTTTCTGTCGAGTTTGAAATCGGGGGCAATGCGAACCTCGGCCAGTTGATCACCGTCATTATCCCGGGCGCTTAATATGGCGTAAGGATCGTCCTCATCTGGAATGATATCCAGCACGACCTCAATGGCACCGGCAGTGGTGATCACGTTGACGCTCTTATGCAGCATGGCGTGCAATTGCTGCTCATGCCGGCGCAAGACCTCGCTGGCGGTTTTCACCAATGTGCCGAAGGCGTTGGCATCCAGCGGTTTCGGATTTTTCTTGTCGCGTCCCATGGTCCACGGGCCTACCAGCGCCGGTTCCGCTTCGCCATCTTTGATCATCGCGACCGCCCAGCCCTCGTCGTCTTCGTTTTCGATCACTTTTGCGGTCCAGCCGTCATCGCGCCACAGGCGTGGGTCTTGTGTTTTTGGATCGCGCCGGATGCCGCGTGCGTTGGGGCTATCGGTAGCGGCAGGGTCGACAGGGGAGGGAAATGCGTGATCGGTCATGGTAACTGCTTGCAAAAGATGAACTCGGAGGTGAGCGCATCATGATAGTTGAATTTGTCGAGCCGGACCGGACGATGATGATACATTTCTGTTTTGCGTATTTTGCGCATTTTTTGTAACGGCGCGGCGCGCTTTTAATCTGGAATGAATCTCATGAATAGTGCATCGCCTGCGGACGAATCGCTGGAATCGGCGATCCGGCATCACCTGGCCGGACGGCACGCTGCAGCCGAAGCATTGTATCGACGCATCATTGCCGCGCAGCCGGCACTGGCGGCGCCCAAACATTGGCTGGGTTTCATGCTGCAGCAGATCGATCGTCTGGAAGAGGCCCACGAACTGATGAGCGAGTCGTTGCGGCTGGACGATACGCATGCGGACTGGCATTACAACTTCGCCATTTTGCTGGCGCGGCTGGAGAAAACGGACCTAGCGGTGCAGTCGTTTTTGAATGCGATTGCGCTGCAGCCGCAGAATTATTTCAGTTGGACCAATCTCGGCGCGTTATACGAAAAGTCCGCCGATTACGTCAAGGCGGAACAATCGTATCTGCTGGCCGCCAAACTCGATCCCGACTGCCCGGATGCCTACTATTTGTTATCTGCGTTATACGTCGAACAGGAACGCTTTAAAGAAGCCAAACAATTTCACTGTCTCGGTTTTACCTCCGGACCGATTGCCGACAAGTCGCGCATCAAATTGAGTCTGGCGTATTACGAACTGGGACGAGTCGATGAGGCGATTGCATTGATCGACGGCTGGCTGGCCGAGCAGCCAGATCATCCCGAAGCGCAACATCTTGCCATTGCCTACAAAGGATTGCCTGCGCCGCAACGCTGCCCGGATGCCTATGTGGAATCGACTTACGATGGTTTCGCGGCCAGTTTTGAGACGACGCTGTCGAAATTGAAATACGCCGGCCCGGAAGCGCTGACTGAAGAATTGCAGGGTATGGCTATTGCAGGAGCAGTGCTGGAAACGCTGGATCTGGGATGTGGTACCGGTCTTAATGGCGGGTATCTGAAAGCGGTGTCGTCGACACTGACCGGAGTGGATCTGAGTGAGCGCATGCTGGATCAGGCGCGGCAAAAAGCGGTTTACGATCGCTTGATTAAATCGGAAATTTGCGCATTCCTGGCCGATTCAAAGCAGCAATACGATCTCATTACTTGTATGGATACTTTGATCTACTTCGGCGCGCTGGAAGAAATCATGATGCTGATGGCGCGCAATCTGAAGCCGGGCGGGGCGATCATTTTTACGACTGAAACGCCGGCTGCCGATGATGGCACTCAACCTAGTCACGGCAGCGGGCGCCGCGATTATCACCTGAACATCAGCGGGCGCTACAGCCATCCCGAAGCGTATCTGCGCCATCTATTGCAGAGCAATGGTTTTGCGCAACCGCATCTGCGCGATATGACGATTCGGATGGAAGCCGGGACGCCGATCGCGGGGCAGATGTTGCGCGCATATAAGCTGTAGTAGCGGATTGTCAGATTAATCGTAGGTACCCAACGGCGGCGCGTTTTCCAAATGCAGCCTTAACCAATCGCGTAAAGCAGCGATATGCGCCAAGCCTTGACGTCTGCGGGGAATCAGCGCCTTGAGCCAAGTCGCGCGGAGCGGGTAATCCTGCAGCAACAATACCAACGTGCCTTCTTGTAACGCACGTCTTGCCACGTATTTCGGCAGAACTGCAATGCCATTACCTGCGCACGCCGAAGCAAACAGCATGTAATTGTCGTTTGCAACCAACTTCTGTGGGACGTCAACACTGACCGGACCAGCATCGCTTTCAAATTGCCAGGATGGGCCTTTTGGCTTGAAGATGAGGCAATCATGATCTGCCAGATCACGCGGGTGTTCGGGATAGGATTTCCCTGCAAGATAGGCCGGCGCTGCGCAGACTATCTGCTCGATCGGACAAAGAGGCACATCCATCACGCCTTCATAGCTTTCCGCGAGCCCGGTAATCACAATATCGAACCCTTCTTCGATCGGATTCACTGAGCGATCCACCAGCATTACTTCCATGGTAATGCGCTCATGTTCGCGCTGGAACGCGCTCAAGAGATCGGCCAGATACAGCATTGTCAATGTAGTGGGAGTCTTCAGACGGATATGTCCCTCGAGCTTGCCTTCGTCCCGCTTCAGGCTGCTGATGACTTCATCAAACTCGGCCACCAAAGCGCTCGCGCTGGACTGAAATTTTTGTCCCGCCTCCGTCAATACAACCTGTCGCGTTGAACGATTGAATAAGCGCGTGCCGGTGGTTCTTTCCAGATCCGAAATGCGCTTTGCCACTACCGACGGCACCACATGTAACTGACGTGCCGCCTCTGAAAAACTGCCATGGCGAGCAGAAGCCAGAAAAGCACGAAGATTCAGCAGAATGTCCATATTGATTCCAAAACGCGATAACTGAGCCTGCAATATAGAGCAACTGATCGTACTTTGCATCAGATAACATGCATAAAACAATCATTAGTTCACTCTTCAAGCTTATGGGACAGCACCCTAGCGCGAAGGAAAGAGCGGCTTTTCCCAAACTGCCCACCCGGGAGACGGCATGACCATTAAACCTGCGATTGCCTTTTCCAGTTTTTGACAAAAGGAATGCATCATGGAACACATAACTCCACCGACCTCAGTGAATGAACCGGTCCGAACCATCCCCGTTTTTGGCGAATATGATGTGGTCGTCATGGGCGGTGGTCCCGCTGGTTTGGCTGCTGCGACCAGCGCCGCGAAGAACGGCGCTAGCGTCTTGCTGATTGAACGTTACGGTTTCCTCGGCGGCATGGGTACCGCTGCCGGCGTCACCAATTTTTGCGGCTTGCATGCCAACATCTACGGCGAGATCAAACAGGTTGTTCACGGCGTGGCCGACGACCTGCTCAACCGTATGACGGCACTCGATGGCTTGAATCCCCCGCATCTCATTTTCGGCAAGATACATGCGCAGGCATATGACATGCCGGCATATAAATGTGCGGCCGACGCGATGCTGCTCGATGCGGGCGTGCAGATACTGTTCCATGCGCTGGGCGCCGGCATAACAGTGGCCGAAGATGGCCGGATTGAAGCGCTGCTGCTTGAAACGAAATCTGGACGCGTTGCAGTACGCGCCGGCATATTCATCGACTGCTCCGGGGACGCCGACCTTGCCTATTGGGCGGGCGCAGCCTATGAGAAGGGCAGTGGCCCGGGCCAAATGCTCTATCCGACCATGATGTTCCGGGTCGGCAATGTCGACGCAAAAGAAGCCGGGCAAGCATGGCTCACCATACCGAAGATCATGGCAGAGGCTGAGCGCAGCGGCGCATATCGGTTTCCCCGTCAGGGAGCCACGGTGCGTCCGCAACAACATCCGTATGAATGGCGTGTCAACGTCACCCAACTGGCGTCTCCGGATGGGTTGGCCACGGATGGTACCGACGCCCGCGCCCTTAGCGCGGGAGAAATCGAGGGACGTCGCCAGATTGTGGACTACCTTCGATTTCTGCGTAACGAAGTTCCTGGCTTTCAAGCCACCTATGTGCTGGATATCGCGACACAGCTTGGCATCCGGGAGACGCGCCGGATTGTCGGCGAATACATGCTCACCGGCGAGGACGTGCTTAATTGCGCCCGCTTTGATGACAGCATCGGCGTCAATGGCTGGCCACTGGAAAAGCACGTCGCCGGGAATGTGGTGTGGGAATGGCCGCCAATTCCGCAATCATGCGGCTACAACCAACTTCCCTATCGCATGATTTTGCCTCGACGTACAGAGCGAGCAAGCGCGCGCAACCTCTTGGTCGCCGGCCGTTGTGCATCAATGACGCACGATGGGCAATCCGCAGCAAGGGTAACGGGGGCATGTTTTGTGATGGGCGAAGCTGCTGGCGTTGCCGCGGTATTGGCATTACGCGATCGGGTATCGGTGTACGACGTGAACATCTCGGCGCTTCAGCAGATCCTTACGGCGCAAGGTGTATTCCTGGGTTAAGAGCATACACGGGCACACGCGAGCAAACGCGCACAAGTGAAATTCCCGTCCCTGTACAAATAAGCGTGCAGGCAGACGGGAAAGCATTTGCCAATCTGAAGTACCGCAAACCGGGAGCCTGCTGGGCATAAAGCAAGATTGTTGAGGGAGATTGAAGGAGAAGCGGCAATGACTATCGATAAATAAAACAAGTCATTGGAGCGCATAAATCAATTACAAGGAGACCAATCATTATGATTCATACCAAACTTAAAACGGACGCTGCAGATACGCCCGCTGCGCCTGTTTCTCTATACCGCTGGGTTGTGCTTGCCGTGGCGTGGCTTGCATTGTTGTTCGCTTTCATCGATCGCCTGGCTTGGGCAAATGTGGCGGTCCAAGTCAGCGGCTCATTGGGGCTTCCCGTGGCCGCTCTTGGCGCATTAGTGACTGCCTTCTACGTTGGTTATGTCGCATCGAACGCACTGGGTGGATTAGGCACAGACCGTTTCGGGCCGACGCGTATGCTGGCGATTGCTCTCATCCCGCTCGGCTTGGCGACATTCGCGTTCAGCTACACGACGTCTGTCTTAATGGGGCTGGGAATTCAAGTATTGATGGGCTTGGCGGCCGGCGCAGACTATGCCGCATGTGTAAAGCTGACAGCAACCTGGTTCGATTTCCGCATGCGCGGCCGAGCAATGGGCTTACTGACGACAGCGTCCTCGGCTGCGGTCATCCTGACGAATGCAATTGTGCCTTCGCTTTTCAAATG
Source organism: Herbaspirillum sp. (assembly GCA_028291765.1). Lineage (GTDB taxonomy): Bacteria > Pseudomonadota > Gammaproteobacteria > Burkholderiales > Burkholderiaceae_D > Herbaspirillum. The sequence goes on along the minus strand of JAQGNR010000074.1, from coordinate 2,338 downwards.
GGTTGGATGGAGCGGGGTGTATCAGATCCTCGGCGCAATCACCGCTGCGGTTGGCGTGTTATGCATATGCTTGTTGCGGGATGCGAAATTGCCGGCGCTTGTCGCCGGTGTAAAGCCAAAGATGTCTGCACTTTTTCGCGACAGGGATTTGGTGCTTCTCGCCGTCATAGGTTTTGGCGCGCTGTGGGGGACGTGGGGTTTCACTTTCTGGGTGAATGCCTTGATGGTGAAAGGCTATGGCATTTCTGCGGCAAGGGCAGGTTTCATCACCGTGGTATTCGGTGTCGGCGCAATTATTTCAAAGCCGTTGGTGGGACTTCTTTCAGATCTGATCGGCGGGAAACGCAAGGCCATTCTCATCATTTGCTTCGCTGCGTTTACCGCGATGCTATTGATATTTGGTGCGCTGAAGACTGAAATGGCGTTTCTGGTAGCGGCGCCGTTTCTTGGCGTCACAGCGTTTATTTATACGCCGCTCCTGGTGGCGATGGTCGCTGAAATCGCAGGACCCGCACTCGTGGGAACCGCCTACGGCGTCATGAATGCTATTTGGCAACTCAGCAGCGTTATTGTTCCTATTGTGGTGGGCATCGTCTACCAGCAGACAAATTCACTGTATGCGGCATTTGTTGCGCTTGCGATAGGGCCGCTTGTAGCGACTGTAGCGATGTGCTGGGTTAAGGAACGGCACTTGTTTTAGATTGGTCAGGTTGCAGGGATTCCCGACATGATTGAAATCTCGATTTTAAGGCGACCGACTGGATGCCCGGTACCGGTCATCAAGCAGTCGGTCAGTCGGCGCACTGTTCGGTGCGCCGCCGGCGTCAGGCGCCTGCCGACGCCAGCGCCGAGTTGAACGTCGCGCTCGGACGCATCACGGCCTTCACTTTGGCGATATCGGGCTGGTAGTAGCCACCGATGTCCACCGGCTTGCCCTGCACCGCGATAAACTCGGCAACGATCTTCTGCTCGTTGTCCGCGAGCGTCTTCGCCAGCGTTGTAAAGGAAGCGGCAAGTTCAGCGTCTTCCTTCTGTGCCGCCAATTCCTGCGCCCAGTAAAGCGCCAGGTAGAACTGGCTACCGCGGTTGTCGAGTTCGCCTGTCTTGGGCGAGGGCGATTTGCGGTTGTCCAGCAGCTTTCCGGTAGCGGCGTCCAGCGTCTTGGCCAGGATCTTGGCCTTCGCGTTGCCAGTCTTGATGCCCAGGTCTTCAAAGCTCACCGCCAGCGCGAGGAATTCACCCAACGAATCCCAGCGCAGGTGGTTCTCTTCGACCAGCTGCTGCACATGCTTTGGCGCCGAGCCGCCGGCGCCGGTTTCGTACAGCCCGCCGCCAGCCATCAGCGGCACGACGGATAGCATCTTCGCGCTCGTACCCAGCTCCAGGATCGGGAACAGGTCGGTCAGGTAGTCGCGCAGGATGTTGCCGGTGACCGAAATCGTATCAAGCCCGCGGCTCACGCGTTCGAGCGTATAGCGCATCGCGCGCACCTGCGACATGATGTGGATGTCCAGTCCGGTCGTATCGTGGTCCTTCAGGTAGGTCTGGACCTTTTTGATCAGCTCGTTCTCGTGCGGACGGTAGGGGTCGAGCCAAAACACGGTCGGCATTCCCGAGTTGCGGGCGCGGGTGACGGCGAGCTTGACCCAGTCGCGGATCGGCGCGTCCTTGACCTGGCACATGCGCCAGAGATCGCCCTGCTCGACATTCTGCGTCAGCAGCACTTCACCGGTGGCCAGGTCAGTGATGTTGGCCACGCCATCCTGCGGGATTTCAAAGGTCTTGTCGTGCGAACCGTATTCCTCGGCCTGCTGCGCCATCAGCCCCACGTTGGGCACGGTGCCCATTGTGCGCGGGTCGAACGCGCCATGCCACTTGCAGAAGTTGATGGCCTCCTGGTAGATGCGGGCGAAGGTGCTCTCTGGGATCACCGCCTTGACTTCCTTGAGCCGGCCGTCGGCGCCGTACATCTTGCCACCAGCGCGGATCATTGCCGGCATTGAGGCATCGACGATGACGTCGCTCGGCGAATGGAAGTTGGTGATGCCTTTGGCCGAATCGACCATCGCCAGTTCCGGACGGTTCTCCTGGCAGGCGTGGAGGTCGCGCTCGATATCTTCGCGCTGCGAAACGGGCAGCCCGGCGATCTTGTTGTAGAGATCGACCATGCCGTTGTTGAGGTTCACGCCCAGGCTATCGAACAGCGCGCCGTGTTTTTCGAACGCTTCCTTGTAGAAGATGCGCACGCAGTGGCCGAATACGATCGGATGCGACACTTTCATCATCGTGGCTTTGACGTGCAGCGAGAACATCACTCCGGACTTGCGCGCGTCTTCGA
>JAQGNR010000082.1 GCA_028291765.1 Herbaspirillum sp. | reverse complement strand
TCCTGAGTAGCGCAGCGTATCGAAGGATCACCACCGCCGCCAAAATTTAAAGAAAACCGCCGTTAAAATCCTACTCAATCTTCCCGCAACCAAATATGCGTCCGCCACAGCAACGGCACCCCGATATACCCCCGCACATTCAACTTCTTGCCATCTTCGGCCAGCGATAATTTTCCTTTATAAAATTTGCCATTGGCCGGATCGAGGATCTGCCCGCCGTCGTAATCGTCGCCGTCTTTTTTCAGGCCGCTCAGAATGGTCATGCCGATAATCGGTTGATCCTTCAGCGCCCCTTCGCATTTAGCGCATTTTGGATTCTGATCCTGATCCGGGTTGCGAAACAGTTTTTCGACCTTGCCTGAAAACATGCCATCGGCTTCACTGATGCGAATTAACGATCTCGGCTTGCCGCTCTTATCGTCGATGGTTTTCCAGAGGCCGACCGGCGAACCGTCGGCCCAGGCTGCGATCGATGTGAGGCTGCCGGCGGCGCCGATGGTCAGCATCAGGCCGGCGATTACAATGTTTTTTTTCATTATGTCTCCTCCAGGAGCGGCGCTATTGCCGCCGCGGAGGTTCAGACTATTATGAAATCTGCAGCTTGGCAAATTGTTCCTTGAGCTTATCCAGCGTCGCCGAGAAATTGGCAACACGTTCCTGCTCTTGGGCCACTACTTGCGCCGGGGCGCGCGCAACAAAGCTTTCATTGGCGAGCTTGCCTTGCGCCTTGACGATTTCGCCGCCAATGCGGGCGATCTCCTTGGATAGCCGCTCCCGTTCCGCCGCGACATCGATTTCCACAATCAGCATCAGTTTGATGTCGCCAACGATGGCAACCGGCGCCGGCGAATCCGTCGGCAGTGCAGCCACAACTTGCGCTTCGGATAGCTTCACCAGCGATTGCAGGTACGGCAGGAACGAAGTCAAGCGTGCCTGTTGTGCTGCATCAGCGCCGCTGTCGCCCTTATTGGCTTCAATCATCAACGGCACCCGCAACGCCGGCGACAATTGCATTTCGCCGCGCAGGTTACGGCAGGCATCGGTCAGCGCTTTCAATTGCGTCATCCAGGCTTCGGCCTCTTCGTCGATCTTATCGAGCTGCGCTGCCGGATAAGCCTGACGCATGATCGAATCGCCGGCCGGATCGATTTTCCTGTCGGTCAGCGGCGCCACGCTTTGCCATAAGGCTTCGGTGACAAATGGAATCACCGGATGGGCCAGGCGCAACACGGTTTCCAGCACGCGCAATAAGGTGCGGCGGGTGCCGCGCTGATGCGCCTCGCTGCCGCTCTGGAGCTGCACTTTCGCTACTTCCAGATACCAGTCGCAATACTCATCCCAGACGAATTTGTAGATGGCCGAGGCGATATTGTCGAAGCGATAATCGGCAAAGCCTTTTTCGACTTCCGCCTCGGTTCTTTGCAGCAGCGAGACGATCCAGCGATCGGCCGCCGAGAACTGCATTTTTTCCTTGTCGCAAACGCCCGCCACGTGGCCTTCGAAACCGCAATCTTTGCCCTCGGTATTCATCAGCACGAAGCGGGTTGCATTCCACAATTTATTGCAGAAATTGCGATATCCTTCGCAGCGGTTCAAATCGAAATTGATATTGCGGCCGAGCGTGGCCAATGACGCAAACGTGAAGCGCAGCGCATCGGTGCCGAAGGCGGCGATGCCGTCCGGGAATTCGCGGCGGGTGGCTTTGGCGATGCTGTCGGCCTGCTTCGGATTCATCAAGCCGACGGTGCGTTTGGCCACCAGTTCATCGAGCGCGATGCCGTCGATCAAATCAATCGGGTCCAGCGTGTTGCCTTTGGATTTGGACATTTTCTGGCCGTTGCCGTCGCGCACCAGCCCGTGCACATAGACGGTTTTGAACGGCACGCGGCCGGTGAAATGCGTGGTCATCATGACCATGCGCGCCACCCAGAAGAAAATAATATCGAAGCCGGTCACCAGCACCGATGACGGCAGGAACATGTTGTAGTCGGGGGTTTCCTGCGGCCATCCGAGTGTCGAGAACGGCACCAGCGCCGAGGAGAACCAGGTGTCGAGCACATCGGCGTCGCGCCGGATTTTTTTGCCGCCGGCTTGGGCTTGCGCCTCGGCTTCGTTGCGCGCGACGTAAATCTTGCCGTCTTCGTCGTACCAGGCCGGAATCTGATGGCCCCACCACAACTGGCGCGAGATGCACCAATCCTGAATGTTGTTGAGCCACTGATTGTAGGTATTGCTCCAGTTTTCCGGGATCAGTTTGATCTCGCCGTTGGCGACTTTTTCCAGGGCCACTTCGGCGATAGATTGTCCCGGGAAATGCGTGCCTTCGGGCGCGGGCTTGCTCATTGCGACAAACCACTGATCGGTCAGCATCGGCTCAATGACGACGCCGGTGCGATCGCCGCGCGGCACCATCAGCTTGTGCGGCTTGACCAGTTCCAGCAGACCCAGGGCATCCAGATCGGCGACGATTTGCTTGCGCGCGGCAAAACGATCCATGCCGCGATAAGCAGCCGGTGCGTTGTCGGCGATTTTGGCGTCCAGCGTCAGAATGCTGATTTGTTCCAGATTGTGGCGCTGGCCGACGGCGTAATCGTTGAAGTCATGGGCCGGTGTGATCTTGACGGCGCCGGTGCCGAATTCTTTGTCGACATAGTCGTCTTTGATGACGGGAATTTCGCGCTCGCATAGTGGCAGTTTGAGCATCTTGCCGACCAGATGCGCATAACGGTCATCTGTAGGATCGACTGCCACGGCGACGTCGCCCAGCATGGTTTCCGGGCGGGTAGTGGCTACGGTGATATGGCCGCTGCCATCGGCTAACGGGTAGCGGATATGCCACATCGAGCCGTCTTCTTCTTCCGAGACGACTTCCAGATCGGACACCGCGGTACCCAACAGCGGGTCCCAGTTGACCAGGCGCTTGCCGCGATAAATCAGGCCTTGCTCGAACAGCCGCACGAAGACTTCGGTGACGGTGCCGGACAACTTATCGTCCATCGTGAAATATTCGCGGCCCCAGTCGGTCGAGGCGCCCAGGCGGCGCATCTGGCCGGTAATGGTGGATCCGGATTTTTCTTTCCACTCCCAGATTTTTTCGATGAATTTTTCACGGCCCAGATCATGGCGTGTGATCTTTTGCGCATCGAGCTGGCGTTCGACCACGATCTGGGTCGCGATGCCGGCGTGATCGGTGCCGGGAATCCAGGCGGTATTGAAGCCGCGCATGCGGTGATAGCGGGTCAGGCCGTCCATGATGGTTTGATTGAACGCATGGCCCATATGCAGCGTGCCGGTGACGTTCGGCGGCGGCAGCTGGATGCTGAATGACGGCTTTTCAGGGAACGTGGTCGCGGTGAAATATCCGCGCTGTTCCCATTCGGTGCGCCAGAATTTTTCAATGTCGGCGGGCTCGAAAGACTTGGCTAATTCCATGATTTGGTTTGTGGTTTTGCGAAACCGTCCATTATAAGGGAGTCGCCGGGAACTGGCGAAAGAGGGGGTTAAGGAGGGTAGTTGCATTGGCGTCAGAGGTGACCCTTCGATACGCCGCGTTGCGGCTACTCAGGGCGAACGGGGTTTGTGAAAATTTAAAGAAAAACTGTACTGCTCAGGACGCAACGGGGTTTTGTGAAAATTTAAAGAAAAACCGTTCGTCCTGAGTAGCCGCAACGCGGCGTATCGAAGGATCACCTCTGACGGCAAAATTTCCAACAAAACAAGGTTTTGTAGGACTACATCAAGATTTCCCAAACCAAAATTGACCCCGGGCAAGAGTTCGCCAAAAAGCGGTTGTGCATGCCCGCGATAGGTGTAAAATCCGGCCACTATGTCTTGCAATAGACGTCGTAAATGCTAGGGGTCCTGGCTGCCATTTTGAAGTTTGTTGTTTGTTGTGTGCAGCTGGGTGAGAAATACCCTTAAACCTGATCTGGGTAATGCCAGCGGAGGGAAGCCGTCGAGACAGGCAATCATGTAAGCATCCAGGCAGTATTCGAACTTACATCATCTTGCCATATCCTCGACACTCCTTTGCTGGCTCCAAGCCAAGCCGCACCAAGCAAAGGAGCCAAAATGAACGCCAATCCAAAATTTTTATCCGCCACTGCCACCGTCGATGAGGCCGCTGTCAAGCCGCTGCCGAATTCGCGCAAGATTTACGTTACCGGCTCCCGTCCGGATATCCGCGTGCCAATGCGCGAGATCAGCCAGTCCGATACGGCCGCTTCGTTCGGCTTTGAAAAAAACCCGCCGATTTATGTCTACGACACCTCGGGTCCGTACAGCGATCCGGCCGCCAAAATCGATATCCGCTCCGGCCTGCCATCCGTGCGCGGCAACTGGATCGGCGAACGCGACGACACCGAAGAATTGGCCGGCCCCAGCTCTGCCTATGGCATCGAGCGCCTGAACGATCCCGCGCTGGCCGAACTGCGCTTCAATCTGCACCGCAAACCACGCCGCGCCAAAGCCGGCAAAAACGTCTCGCAAATGCACTACGCGCGCCAGGGCGTCATCACTCCTGAAATGGAATACGTCGCGATCCGCGAAAATATGCGCCGCCAGGAATACATGGCCGAACTGAAAGCCTCCGGTCCAATGGGCAGCCGCCTGGCCGATCTGATGGGCCGGCAGCATCCCGGTCAATCTTTCGGCGCGGCTATCCCCGCTGAAATCACGCCGGAATTCGTGCGCTCGGAAGTCGCGCGCGGTCGCGCCATCATCCCGGCCAACATCAACCATCCGGAAGTCGAGCCGATGATTATCGGCCGTAATTTCCTGGTCAAGATCAACGCCAATATCGGCAATTCTGCAGTCACCTCATCGATCGGCGAAGAAGTCGAAAAAATGACCTGGGCGATTCGTTGGGGCGGCGATAACGTGATGGATCTGTCGACCGGCAAGCACATCCATGAAACACGCGAATGGATCATCCGCAATTCGCCGGTGCCGATCGGTACTGTGCCGATTTATCAGGCGCTGGAAAAGGTCAACGGCAAGGCCGAAGACCTGACCTGGGAAATTTTCCGCGATACGCTGATCGAACAGGCCGAACAGGGCGTCGATTACTTCACCATCCATGCCGGTGTGCGTCTGCAATACGTGCCGATGACGGCCAAACGCCTGACCGGTATCGTCTCGCGCGGCGGTTCGATCATGGCGAAATGGTGCCTGGCGCATCACCGCGAATCGTTCCTGTACGACCATTTCGAAGACATCTGCGAAATCATGAAAGCCTATGACGTCTCCTTCAGTCTGGGCGATGGCTTGCGTCCTGGTTCGATCTACGACGCCAACGATGAAGCGCAATTGGGCGAACTGAAAACACTGGGCGAATTGACCCAGATCGCATGGAAACACGACGTGCAAGTCATGATCGAAGGGCCGGGCCATGTGCCGCTGCACCTGATCAAGGAAAACATGGATCTGCAACTGGATCAATGCAGCGAAGCGCCGTTTTACACACTGGGGCCTTTGACTACCGATATCGCCCCCGGCTACGATCACATCACCTCCGGCATCGGCGCGGCCACCATCGGCTGGTACGGTACTGCCATGCTGTGCTACGTCACGCCGAAGGAACATCTGGGCCTGCCGAACAAGGTCGACGTCAAGGACGGCATCATCACCTACAAGATCGCCGCCCACGTGGCCGATCTGGCCAAGGGCCATCCCGGCGCGCAGATCCGCGACAACGCCTTGTCGAAAGCGCGTTTCGAATTCCGTTGGGACGACCAGTTCAACATCGGTCTCGATCCGGACAAGGCACGCGAATTCCATGATGAAACCCTGCCCAAGGATTCGGCCAAAGTGGCGCATTTCTGCTCCATGTGCGGCCCGCATTTCTGCTCGATGAAGATCACGCAGGAAGTGCGCGAATATGCGGCGCAGCAAGGGATTTCCGAAATCGCGGCGCTCAAAAAAGGCATGGAAGTCAAGGCGGTCGAGTTCGTCAAGAACGGCGCTGAGATCTATAGCAAACTGTAAAGCCATGTTGCAGATAGAACTGAACGGCGCACCGCATAGTGTGGCCGATCCGCATAGTTTGCAGGACCTGATTGCTGCGCTGTCGATGTCGAATCAGGCATTGGCGGTGGCGGTGAACCGTCAGGTGGTGCCGCGCCAGAGTTGGGCGCAGCATCAGTTGCGGGCTGGCGATCGGGTTGATGTGGTGCGGGCGATTGGCGGCGGTTGATTCTTTATCCTTCGATACGGGCTGCGCCCTACTCAGGACGAACGGTTTCTTAAAATTTAAGAAAACCTTCTGTCCTGAATAACGCAACGTATCGCAGGATACTTCCGGTAGAACGGGTTTTTATGATTTCGTAAAACATAAAAAAACCGTTCGTCCTGAGTAGGGCGCAGCCCGTGCTTTTCCGACCGTCCTGAGTAGGCTGCAGGCCGTATCGAAGGAAGGATCGCCGGCCGCAAAATTAATTGGCAAAACGCCAAAGGAGCATCTCCAATGAATCTCAACGACCAACCCCAACTAGGGGCCACCGACGACCCATTCGTGATCGCCGGTAAAACATATTCATCCCGGCTATTGGTAGGCAGCGGCAAATACCGCGATCTCGACCAGACGCGTGAAGCGACCGAAGCCAGCGGCGCGAACATCATCACCGTGGCGATCCGGCGCGTGAACATCGGGCAGGACCCGAATGCGCCGAGCCTGCTCGATGCGGTGCCGCCATCGCGCTTCACCATTCTGCCCAACACCGCCGGTTGTTATAACGCCGCCGATGCAGTGTATACCCTGCAACTGGCGCGCGAACTGTTGAACGGCCACAAGCTGGTCAAGCTGGAAGTGCTGGGCGATGAAAAGAATCTGTTCCCGAATATGCCGGAAACCTTGAAGGCCGCCGAAGCGCTGGTCAAGGACGGTTTCGATGTGATGGTGTATTGCAGCGACGATCCGATCCAGGCCAAGATGCTGGAGCAGATCGGTTGCGTGGCGATCATGCCGCTGGCTTCGCTGATCGGCTCCGGCATGGGTATTTTGAATCCATGGAATTTGTCGCTGATCATCGAACAGGCGACAGTGCCGGTGTTGGTCGATGCCGGCGTGGGCACGGCCTCGGACGCCGCCATCGCGATGGAACTGGGTTGCGACGGTGTGTTGATGAACACTGCGATTGCCGGTGCGCGCGATCCGGTGCGCATGGCGCATGCGATGAAACTGGCGGTGCAAGCCGGCCGCGAAGCTTATCTGGCAGGCCGTATGCCGAAACGATTCGGCGCCTCGCCGTCGTCGCCGATGGCGGGCCGGGTTGCTTGAGTTTGAATGCTGAAGGCATGAAGGTGTTCGCATGACAATGTCTTCCGGCATGGCCCGGCTGCCCAATGTGTTGGTGTTCTCCGGTTCGGACCCGAGCGGCGGCGCTGGGATGCAGGCCGATATGGGCGCCATCGCCGCGCTCGGCGCGCATGCCTTGACCGTGCCGACCGCCTTAACCGTGCAAGATAACGTCAGCGTCTTTGCGGTGCATCCGGTGGACGCCGAACTGGTGCGGCATCAGGCCCAGGTGCTGATCGACCGCTTTCAGATCGATGCCGTCAAACTCGGCATTGCCGGCAATCGCGCCAATGCCGAAGTCATCGCCGCTATTATCGCTGCGTTGCGGCAGCGCCAGCCGCTGTTGCCGGTGGTCTTCGATCCGGTGCTGGCCAGCGGTAAGGGCGATGCACTGTCGGCCGAGAATGCGGTCGCCGCGCTGGAGCCGTTGTACGCGCAGGCCAGCATCATTACGCCGAATCTGAATGAAGCCGATCGGCTGTGCGGCGCGCAGTACAGCGCGCCACAGCAAGCGGCGTTGCTGCAGCAACGGGGTTGTCCGCATGTGTTGCTCAAGGGCGGACACGGACCGCAACAGCAGGATGTGATCAATCGCTGGTTCGGTCCCGATGGGGCATTCGAAAGCTGGCAATGGCCGCGCTTGCCGGGCGAGTTTCACGGCAGCGGCTGCACGCTGGCGGCGGCGCTGGCGGCGCGGCTGGCGCACGGCGACGCGATGCGCGATGCGATCGCCGCGGCGCAGGTCTATTGCCAGCGCACACTGGAACACGCTTATTCGATCGCCCCAGGGCAATTGATCCCGAACCGGGTGATTCCTTTTCTGAAAGCTTCAGTATGAGTACGAGCGTGAACACAAGCATGAGCACAAGCGCGACGGCGACCATCGGCCGCGGTCTGTATCTGGTCACACCCGATTGGGACGACACCGAAAAATTATTGCGGATAAGCGAGCAGGCTTTGCAAGGCGGCGCAGTGATGCTGCAATACCGGCATAAGAGCGCCGACGCTGCGCAGGCCTTGGAGCAGGCTGGCGCATTGCTGGCTTTGTGCCGGCGCTACGGCGTGCCGATGATCGTCAACGACAATGTCGGGCTGTGCATGGCGATCGATGCCGATGGCATGCACGTTGGCGGGACCGATGCCGCAGTGGCCACAGTGCGCACTGCGCTGGGCCCTGAAAAAATCGTCGGCGCATCCTGTTACGGTTCCTTGGTGCTGGCGCAACAGGCCGCGGCGGCAGGTGCTTCATATCTCGCTTTCGGCGGCTTTTATCCATCCCAGGTTAAGCAATATGAAGTCGGCACGCCGCCGGAATTGATCGCGCAAGTCAAGTATGCCATCGCGTTGCCGGTGGTCGTCATTGGCGGCATGAACGTCGACAATGCTGCGCCGCTGATTGCGCAAGGGGCCGATATGGTGGCGGTGATCAGCAGCGTCTACGCAGCCGCAGAGCCGCAAGCTGCGGCGCGGGCTTTTGCTGGTTTGTGGTAGGGGCAATCCCTGACTTATTCTGGTTGAAATTCCGGCTGCGGCCGATAATTACGCCATGAACGGATAATGATCGCCAGCGCCAGCAGCGTAGCCATAGCCGCAAACAGATACACCGATGGATAACCGTACTGGCCGATGAGCAAGCCGGCAACCGGGCCGGTAATACCCAGCGAAATATCGAAGAACAAGGAATAGGCGCTGATCGCCGCGCCCCGGTTACGGGACGGCACCAGCGCCATTGCTTCGACCGCCAGCGCGGGGAAGATCATGGAAAATCCAGCGCCCGTCAATGCCGCGCCGAGCAGCGCCCAGATCGGCGATGGCGCCAACCAGATCATCATCAGACCTGCGAATTCCACCGGATACGAAACCATCGCCACCCGAAAGCCGCCGAAACGGTGGATGGTGTGGGCTAACAGCAGGCGCACGCAAACGAATGTGAAGCCGAACGCGCTCAGGCAATACGCCGCGCCGGCCCAAGTGAAGCTGGTGTAATACAACGTGATAAAGGTCGCAATCGAACCGAAGCCGATGGTGCCCAGGCCCAGGCCGAACCCCATGGGCAGCACGCGCCATAACACATGCCGGAACGCCAGCGCTTCGCCGTGCGAAACAACCGCAACCGCGGTTTTGGCGTACGCGATGAGATAACCGATTACCGGCGGCACGATGGCGAACAAGCCCAGCGAAACCAGACCCCAGTGCTGTTCCATCGCAACCCCCACCGGTGCGCCGATGGCAATGGCGGAATACGTTGCCACGCCATTCCAGGCAATTACGCGCGGCGTATGGATCACGCCGGCCTGGCCGATGCCCCAGCTGATTGCGCCGGTGCCGATCATGCTTTCGGCGAAACCCAGCGTGATGCGGCTGAGCGCCAGCATCAACAGACTCAGCAGCGGTAGCTCATGCAAGAGTGCTGTGAGCAGTAGAAATATCCCGCTGGCGATGCAGACCAGCAGGCCGATCTGCACGGCACGCTTGGGCCCCAGGCTATCCACGCTGCGCCCGGCAAAAGGCCGGGTGAGCAAGGTTGCGGCGTACTGGATGCTCACGCCGAGCCCGGCGATAAAAGAGCTGTAACCGAGGCTGCCATGAATAAAGCCCGGCAGCACTGCCAGCGGAATGCCGATCGATAGATAGCAGATAAACGTCAGTACTACGGCGGAAAATATCCGCAAATTGATGGCGGCGGCAGAGGACTGTGTCTGGGAAAGCGGGGAGGCATTGCTGCTGTTGGGCATGAATGGGAAAGAATGGCTTGAAGGAAGGAATGGGAGCGAAGGATTTTACCGTGTTGAAACCAAAGGCGCTTGTCCTACAACGGAATCAGATGTCCATTCGTTTGCCTGGGCTTGTGCATGCCAGATAATTATCAGGGAAGTTCTGGGTCGGGATTTGGGATTGGCGGCGGTGTAGCGCGATGTTGTGTTCCGTTCATGTCATTCCGGTGGCCTGCGGCCACCTCCCGTCTTTACTTCACTCCAAACAATATCGCGCTACACCCCGCCA